>CANPXA010000012.1 GCA_947585525.1 uncultured Akkermansia sp.
CTGCTCGAGCGGAGACCGGAGCTGTCGGAGCAGAAGGTTCTTGTGCTGCATGTGGGACCGGGTAACACGCGTCTGCTCCTTTTCGACCACGGACGCATCACTTACTACGCCAGTTATCGCATGGGGGCGCACCGCACCGGGGTGAGCATAGGAGACACCTCCTTCGGCGGTCCGGAGCATGAATGCAGCCTCGTTCGCGAGCACATCCGCGGAGTGGTGGAGCAGCTTCACCACGATGCAGAAGAAGCCATCCCAACTCCCCCAGCCACCATGGTCGTGTACGGTCCGGACTTCCACCGCATCCACGCTCCGCTTTTCAGCGCCGACGATGTGAAGAGTACGGACCTCAGCCGGCTGGTGCAGCAGATAGCGGCGTTGCCGCAGGCGCAGCGCATGGAGCGGTACGAAGAGGATTATGCGAACGTGGGATCCTTGTTGCCTTCGGCGGTGATTTTTCTTTCGGTGGCACAGGAGTTCGGGGTGGATACACTCCTCTTTCCGCAGGAGGAATACAGCGGCGCTTTCCTGCGCAGTTTGTTACCTTCCCAAAAGGATGATTTTGCCTTGGAGCAGGAGGTGATTCACTTCTCGCTCTTGTTGGCAAACCGCTACAGGGTGGATCGGGCGCACGCTCAACACGTGCGCAAATTGGCCATTTCACTCTTTGATCAATTGCAGTCGCTGCACGGGCTCAGTCGCCACGAGCGCCTGCTGCTGAAAGTGGCGGCCATCCTGCATGAAGTGGGCGCTTTCATCAACCCCAAGGCGCACCATCGTCACGGACAATACATCATCCTCAACTCGGAGATATTCGGTCTTTCGCGTAAGGATGTAGAGGTGATCGGTATGCTCGCGCGCTACCACCGTCACGGCTTCCCCACCACGGAGGATCGCTCGTACGCCGAATTGGACCAGGCAGCTCGTCTGCGTGTGCAGAAACTGGCCGCCATCTTACGTGTGGCGGATGCCATGGAACGCGCCCATTCTCACCGCATCTCCCAATTTTCCGTGCGTTTCAACAACCGCCGTCTCGAGTTGGTGGTGAGCGGGGTTCATGACCTTACGATTGAAAACCTCGCCCTGCGCTCCAAGGCAGATCTCTTTACCACCATTTTCGGCTACGACGTGCAGATGGTTCATGAATGAGGTGAGGGGGCGCACGGGCTGAACGGAATGCATACAGGATGATAACAGCGTATCAGGAATTGTTGGACTGGCAGAAGCGAGCTTCTCGGCAGAAACAGAGACGCGTTGTGCTGGATCTGGAGGCCGACAGCCTGCACCGGTATCGCGAAAGACTTTGCCTCATCCAGTATGCGGATGAACGGGGTGTAGAAATCATCGATCCTCTGGCATTGAACGAGGAGATGCAACCTTTCTGCGAGTGGCTCACGGGGGCGGAGGTTTGGATGCACGGCGCCGATTATGACATGAGTCTCCTGATGGGAGCCTACGGCGTGCTGCCCAAGCTGATTCTGGATACACAGGTTGCGGCGCGGTTGCTCGGACATGAGCAGTTCGGTCTTGCCGCTCTCGTGGAACATTACTTTGGCATCACCCTCAGTAAAAAAAATCAGAAGGCAGACTGGGGACGCCGCCCCATCTCGCCGGACATGGAACGTTACGCTCAGGACGACGTCATCTACATGTTGGACATGGCGGATCTCATGGTAGGGGAACTGCGCAGACTCGGTCGCTACGACTGGTTTCTTGAGAGCTGTGAGTTTAACATGCTGCGTGCTCGTCAGCGCAAACATCTCACGCGCGCTCCGTGGCGCATCAAAGGAAGTGGAAAACTGGAACGTCGCGGATTAGCCGCCTTGCGGCAGCTCTGGCGTTGGCGCGAGATGGAGGCGGAATTCATCGACCGCCCTCCTTTCAAGGTGTGTCTCAACGAGGACCTGTTGCGTTGGAGTGAGCAGATTCAGAATTTCAATCCGGTTACTCCCATGCCGCATGGTCCCTCTCCGCGGATAGCCCTCTTTCGTCGTGCCCTGCGCGAGATCTTCAGCATGGATGAGGAAGAGTATCCCCTCCTCCTCACACGCAAGCGCAAAACCTCCTCGCTGCACCCCGAATCTGCCATCGACAGCTTGATCGGAAAGAGGGATGCCATCGCCGCCGAATTGGGAATTGATCCTGCCCTTGTCGCCTCACGCGCCCAGCTTGAGCAGTCCTCCTTCACCCAATACGATGCTTCCCCCGAGGGGCTCATGCGCTGGCAACGCCGGTTGCTCGGTCTGCCGTGCTGATGGTGAAGAACCGTCGTCAGAAACGAATGCGTTTGTTCCGATTTGCGGTTGATTTCCGCAGGGAAAGATGATAGAAAGAGGCATGATAATGGAAATGATCAGCACGAGGGAGGGGATGGTGGTCGTGGCGGGGATGGTTCTTTTAGGGGCTCTCTTGTTGGGCTGGCTGATGGGAATGCTGTGTGCGCGACCGAGGAGGGCGAGGCTTGAGGCCGAGGTGAATTTCCTCGAGAGAGAAAAGGAGGGAATGGCGCAACGTCTGGAGGAGATGCGCGCTCAGAGGGAGTCGGATAGCGGAGCCTTGAAAAATGCCTTTGAATCCCTCTCCGCCAAGTTGCTGGAAGAGAGTTCGAGCAAGTTGAAGACGACGAACAAGGAACAGATGGACGCTCTGCTCACGCCGCTGCATCGGCAGATAGAAAGCTTGGGTCGTTCGCTGCATGACTCGAACGTGACGCAGGCCGTGAACAAGAAAAGCTTTGAAGAGATCATCAAGCAGATGATGGAGAAGACGGACCTCCTCTCGACGGATGCGACGAATCTGGCGCGCGCGCTCAAAGGGGACTCGAAAGTGCAGGGCGATTGGGGTGAGCTCGTGCTGGAGAGGATGTTGGAGGAGTCCGGTCTGCGCCGCGATGAGGAGTACTACGTGCAGGAAGATCACGTGGGGGAGGACGGCAAGCACTACAGACCGGACGTGGTGGTGCGTTTCCCGGACAAGCGTTGCGTGGTGATTGATTCCAAGGTCTCACTCACGGCGTACACGATGTACATGAGCACGCAGGATGACGCGCAGAGACAGAAGTACCTCGCGGATCACGTGGCATCTGTGCGCCATCACATTGAGGAACTGTGGGAAAAAGATTACAGCGGAATCGTCAAGGAGAGCGTGGGGTATGTGCTGATGTTCATTCCGAACGAGGCTTCGTACATAGCGGCGTTGCAGATGCGTCCGGATCTGCCGATGGAGGGGTACAAGAAGCGCGTTCTGCTCATCAGTCCGTCGAATTTGATCATGGCGCTCCAGCTCGTGTACCACCTCTGGCAGAAGGAGAGACAGACGCGCAACGTGGAATCCATCTTCAAGAAAGCGTCGGCTATTTATGACAAGGCCGCTCTGGTACAGGAGAGCTTTGAGGAAATAGGTAAACACTTGGACAAGGCAGCCGAGGCGTATCGCCAAGCGCAGGACCGCTTCAACGCCGGCAAGGGCAACTTCGCCCGCCAGCTCGAGGATCTCCGCACCATGGGCGTCTCGCCGAACAAAAACCTCAAGCTCGCAGATGATCAAGCCGAGCTCGACCTCGAGACGCAGGATGCGTAATTGACCGGATCACGCCTGGTTGAAGAGGGAGTGAACCTCCGCAAGAAAGGCGTCGGCCAGCATGGCGCGCGCTTCGGTCTCGTCGATGCCGCGTGAGAGCAGGTAGAAAAGTTGCTCCGGGTCGATGGGTGCGCTCGCCGAACCGTGCGAGCAGCGGACGCGGTCAGCGAGGATTTCCAGCCCGGGGAGGGAATGTACCGTGGCGTTCGGACTGAGGAGGAGGTTGAGGTTGGAGAGGTAGGAGTCCGACTCATGTGCGTCGGGCTGCACACGGATGTTGCCGCCGAAGATGGCGGTGGCGTCGGCATCCACGATATTTTTGTAGAGGAGCCGACTCTTGGCGCCGGGTGAGGTATGGAGCTGGCGCGTGCGTTGGTCGAGCCATTCGCCGCCGTTCAGACGGTTGGCGGAGAGGAGAAGGAGGTCTGCTGCGGGAGCGGAGAGGAGAGCCGTTGTTTCCTCGCGTGCCCAGAGGTGATGGTTGTACGTGGTGAGTTGTCGGACGCATGAGTTCTCCGCGCAGGAGATGCGGGAGATGTTCAGCGCGCGAGAGGACCCGGAGCCGAGCTCGCGCAGCTCGAGTCGCAGCGTGGCTCCGGAGTGCACCGTGTAGGAGCGCAGGGCGACCAGTGCCGAGTCCCGGGTGTGCTCGTGTTCTTCAATGATGTGGACGTGCGCACCGGGAAGAACTTCCACGTGGATGCCCTCGCAGGTGAGCGTTCGGGCTGCACAGCGGATACGGATGGGGTGTTCTTCGGCATCGGTATTCTCCGGGATGCGCAGGACAAGGGTGGCGCTCAGGCGCTGCAGGGCGAGACCCTCGATGAACCCGGAACCAATGGAGACTCCGCCGAAAGCATCCTGCGGCAGCTGAGGACAAATCCAATCCGTCGGGGCATCGCAGGAAAGCAGGTCGGTATCGTCTGCCGCCTCCGTTGAAGTGAGGCGGGCGATAAGATCCCGCGCGAAGGATTGGGGACGCTCGAAGCGCCAATCTTCGTTGAGTCGGTCCGGCGGGGTAATCGCCGCTGCCGGAAGATGTTGGCGAGTGGCGCTCATCCTACGGAGTCCTCCATTTCTAAGTCGATGAGGCGACGGAGCTCCACGGAGTACTCCATGGGGAACTCGTTGACCAGGTCGTTGATAAAGCCGTTCACAGCGAGACTCATGGCCTGCGCCCTCGTGAGTCCGCGCTGCTGCATGTAGAAGAGCATCTCCTCGTCCACCTGGGAAACGGATGCCTCATGCTGCACGGCGGTGGAATCGCCATGCACGGTGATGGCGGGGTAGGTGTCCGTGCGGCTGTGGGAGTGCAGCAGTAGGGCATCGCATTCCGTGTGGTTGCGGCAGTTGCCCATCCCCGGCAACACATTCACCTCGCCGCGGTAGCTTGCGCGTCCCTTGCCGATGGAAATCGACTTCGCGATGATGTTGGATGTCGTGTGGGGGGCGGCGTGGATCATGCGGGCGCCGGTGTCCTGCAACTGACCGTCACGCGCGATGGAAATGCTCACCACCTCGCCGCGGGCGTGCGCACCGCGCAGCAGAACAGCCGGGTACTTCATGGTGACGCCGGAGCCGATGTTGCAGTCGATCCAGCGGATCTGCGCGCCCTCCATGGCGAGACCGCGTTGGATAACCAGGTTGTACACGTTTTGCGCCCAATTTTGCACGGTGACGTACTGGATTTTAGCGCCGGGGAGAGCGACGAGTTCAACCACGCCGGAGTGGAGGGTGGCGGTGTCGTATTTCGGTGCGGTGCAGCCCTCCATGTACATGAGCTCGGCTCCCTCGTCCGCGATGATGAGAGTGCGTTCGAACTGTCCGAGACTCTCGGAATTGATGCGGAAGTAAGCCTGCAGCGGCTGGGCGAGTTTCACCCCCTTCGGCACGTAGATGAAGGAACCTCCGGAGAATGCGGCGTGGTTGAGCGCGGAAAACTTGTTGTCTCCCATTGGGATGACCTTGCCGAACCACGGACGAAAGATGGCTTCATGACGAGTGAGCGCTTCTGTTGAGTTGGTGAAGATCACTCCCTTGGCGGAGAGCTCGGCGCGCATGTTGTTGTACGCCGTTTCCGAATCGTACTGGGCATCCACGCCGGCGAGGAAGGCGCGCTCCTGCTCCGGAACGCCGAGCCGCTCGAAGGTGCGCTTCACCTCGTCCGGCACATCCTCCCACCGGCGTTGCGGAGTCGTAGTCTGCGCGAGGTAGTACCGGATGCGCTCGAAATCCAGTCCGGCGATTTCCTGAGGCGCCCAGTGCATGGGCATGGGCATCTCGCGGAATTTCTTGAGCGCCGACTTGCGAAACTCGCGCAGCCAGGACGGTTCTCCCTTGGCATCGCTGATGTAGTCGATGGTGGCCTCCGTCAGCCCATAGCCGGCATCCAGGGCGTTGTTCTCCGGAAAGGAAAAATCGCCGCGGGTGTCGCGTGGGGGAAGTTGACGCTGAAGCTCATTGCTCATTTTTCAGGAAGTCAAAACCGTGCTCCTCAATGTAATCGACCAGGTCGCGTCCCCCCGTCCTCACGATGCGACCGCGAGAGAATATGTGAACGACGTCCGGGATGATGTAGTCGAGCAGCCGCTTGTAATGCGTGATGATGAGGAAACTACGGAAGGGTGCTCGCATGGCGTTCACCCCGTCGGATACGATGCGCAGGGCATCCACATCCAGTCCGCTGTCGGTCTCATCCAGGATGGCGTACTTGGGCTCCAACATGAGCATCTGCAGCACGTCGTTGCGCTTCTTTTCGCCGCCGGAAAAGCCCTCGTTGACGGAGCGCGCTGTCATCTTGGCATCCATGCCGAGCTGTTGCATCCGGGCGCGCAGTTGCTTGTAAAAAGCGACGACATCGGGTTCCTCGCCTTGGGGGAGACGAGCTTTCAGAGCGGCACGCAGGAAGTTGGCGTTGCTCACGCCGGGAACCTCCGCCGGGTACTGAAAAGCGAGGAAGAGACCGGCACGGCTGCGTTCGTCCACGCTCATGGCAAAGAGGTCCTGCCCATCCAGCTCGGCGCTGCCCTCGGTGACTTCGTAGTCGGGGTGTCCGCAAAGGACTTTGGAAAGGGTGCGCTTGCCGGAGCCGTTGGGACCCATGACGGCGTGGACTTCGCCGGCGGGGAGTTCCAGGTCAACACCGCGCAAAATTTCCGCCCCGTCCTTGACACGCGCGTGGAGGTTTCGGATGATGAGGCTCATAGCAGAAAGCAGTGGGTTGCCGGGCAGCGGTATTATTTCAGCGCATCAAAGGCTCCCTTGAAGAAGTAGTAGCCCCAGCCCCAATCCGGGTCGTCGCTCCAGTCCGGGTCGTAATGGTGCCGCGGACGCAGGAAGCGCTCCGGGTGCGGCATGAGCCCCATGGCGCGACCGGAGGGGTCCTGGAGACCGGCGATGCGCAGCTCGGATCCGTTGTGGTTATCCGCGTATTGGAGGGCGACGCAACCGTTGTCGAGGTATTTTTGGGCATCGCCGGGTTCGCAGACGAGTCGTCCCTCGGCGTGGGCGGAGGGCAGTTCAAATTCCTGTGGGAGGTACTGAGTGAAGGGACAGGTGGAAGAGACCTTCACGAGGCGATCCCACATACACTCAAAGCGCTCGGATTTGTTCCAGATGAGAGAAGCGTGCGGGAGGATGCCGAGCTTCGTGAGAATCTGGAACCCATTGCAGATGCCGAAGAGGAAACCGCCGTCGGCGTGGTGCTTTTGCAGGGCGTCGCCGAGGAAGCGTTCCGTCTCCAACTGAGCGAGGCGTCCGCTCATCACGTAGTCCCCGTAGGAGAAGCCACCGGAAAAGACGACCAGTTGCGCTTTTTTTACATGAGCCGGCGTGGCGGTGGCGATGGGTTGCACCTGCGTGGAAAAGCCGGCGGCGCAGAGTGCGCGCTCCGTCTCTACGTCGCAGTTCGTTCCGGGGTATTTAAGCAAGAGTGCGTGAGGCATGGCGTGCAAATCAATAGTAAGGGGTGAGTCCGTGTTTCCAGATGTGCTTGAGATCCGCGATGCTCGCCTGCAGCACGGTCTTTCCTCCTGCCGTCAGAGTCAGCTGTCCGTCCGTCGTGGCATGACCGACTCGTGCGCACGGGCAGCCTTCCATGGCCGCGGCGAACTCCTGTGCCATGTCCTCGTCCACTTCCACGAGGAAGCGTCCCGTGCTTTCCACGAAGCAGGGCGTCACGTTGTTCTTCCAGCCGTGCTGTGTGGGCAGGGCGTCCAGGTCGATGGCTACGCCTCCCTTGCCGGAGAATGCCATCTCCGCAGCTGCCACGGCGAGCCCGCCCTCCGAGAGGTCGTGCGCGGCGAGCACGAGACCCTTGGTCAGTGCGCGCTCGTAGTACTGCTTGTAGGTGGCGAAGTTGGCAGAACAATCCGTCTGCGGCACCTTGGCGTCCGTTATCCCGTGCCTCCGTGCGTAAACGGAGCCGCCGAGTTCGTCCTCCGTGTGACCCACGAGGAAGAGCACGCTGTTGCTGCGACGCAGGGAAGAGCCGCAGACGTGCTCGGCATCGTCCACGACGCCGAAACCGGAGCAGAGGAAGGTGACGGGGATGTTGACGGGACCGTGCTCGGTCTCGAAGTAATTGTAGAAGGAATCCTTGCCGGAGACGTAGGGCGCGCCGTAAGCGAGTGCGGCGGCGCGTATTCCCTTGGCGCATTCGACCAAGCGACCCAACTCCACCGGGCTCTCAGGGTTGCCCATGCAGAAATTATCCAGCAGGGCGATCTTGTCCGGGTTCGTGCCGGAGATGACGAGCTGGCGCACGGTCTCGTCCACGGTCCCCGTGCCCATGGCGTAGGGATCGGTCTTTCCCCATTCCGGAAGGATGGCGAGCGCAAGGCTCATGAGTTTCTCCGAGCCGTCGATGTCGATGACGGACGCGTCCTGCGGCGCATCGGCCGAGGCGCCGGCGAGGGGCTTGAGCACGGTGTTGCCCTGCACCTCGTGGTCGTACTCGCGGATGATGGGTTCGCGGGAGACGACGGCAAAGTCGGCAAAAATGTCCTTGAGGTCGTCGGTGAGGTGGGAGTCATCCAGCTCCAGACCGGTCCGGGCAGGGGAGGAGGTAAAGGTAGAAGTGAGGTGTTTGGTAGGAGCATCGTGCAGCTTGGAGTTATCCAGCTCGCAGACGAGCTCTCCGCTGTGCCACACGCGCAGCACGCCGGAGTCGTTCGACTCGCCCAGCACGGTCATCTCCGTCTGGAAGGTGTCCGCCAGTCGCTGCAGTTCCGGCACATTTTCCGGCTTCACGGCCATCACCATGCGCTCCTGCGACTCAGAGAGGAAGATCTGCCAGGACTGAAGCCCTTCTTCTTTGAGCGGTGCGCGCTCCAGGTACAAATTGCCGCCGGTTTCGGAGAGCATCTCACCCGCCGCGGAGGAGAAACCTCCCGCGCCGCAGTCCGTCACAAATTCAATGAGTCCGCGCTCCCGTGCCTCCAGAATCACATCGAGGGTTTTCTTCTCCTCAATGGGATTGCCGATCTGCACGGCCTGCTGGTCTTCCTCGGCGGAGGCCTCGCCCATGGCGGCGGAGGAGAAGGTCGCGCCGTGCAGACCGTCCTTGCCCGTGCGTCCGCCGATGACGACGACGGAGAGTCCGGGTTTCATTTCCTTGGCGATGTCGGACTGGGGAATCACGCCGGCAGTGCCGCAGAAGACGAGCGGGTTGTAGATATAGGCCGGGTCGAATTGAATGGCGCCGGAGGTGGTGGGGATGCCCATGCGGTTGCCGTAGTCGCGCACGCCGTGCACCACGCCGCGCATGATGCCCAGCGGGTGGATGATGTTGTGTCCTTCCACGAGTTCCGGCGGCGTGTCCGGCGCGCCGAAGCAAAAGACGTCCAGGTTCGCGATGGGTTTGGCGCCCTTACCCGCCCCCAGGATGTCGCGGATGACTCCTCCCAGCCCCGTGTTGGCGCCGGCGTATGGCTCGATGGCGCTCGGGTGGTTGTGCGTCTCGGCTTTGAGACACACGGAATACTTGTCGTCCAGACGGATGAAGCCCGCGTTATCCACGAAGCAGCTCAGCACGAACCCCGGCTTCCGCGCCATGATTTCCTTGCTGGGACGCTGGATGTAGGTTTTATACATGCTGTGGATTTCTTCCGTGACGCCGTTGGAGGAATGCTGCACGGTGGCGGCGAAGATGCGGTGCTTGCAGTGCTCGGACCACGTCTGGGCAATGACCTCAAGTTCCACATCGGTCGGCTCGCGGTCCATCTCGCGGAATATCTGCTGCACCACGAGCATATCCTCCGTGGAGAGCGAGAGTTTCATGTCGTGGCTCAGCTGCGTGAGGGCTTCCTCGCTGAGCTCGCGGACCGGTATTGTACGGTAAGTGGCGGACATCATAAAATTATCGGACGCTCCAAGTGTGGATGGCAGGGTTGCATACATCTTTGCAGAAGCGCGCGGCGAGGGTCTGCTTGTCGCCCTTGCCGAAGATGTAGATACGTTGGGTGATGGTGAGGGCGCGCAGGGAAAAGGGCAGACCCTTCCGACCGGCGTAATTGGTCATGATGGCTTCCTTCTCCAGGTCGAGCGCGCCTTTTTTGATGCCGTACGAGATGCAGAAGAGCTCGCCGCTGAGAGCGGGGGTCCCGTCCTCCTGCACCTTCTGCGAAATCGGGTCGACCAGCACGCGGCGCATATAGTCCCGCGCCGCTTCCTCGTCCCCATCGCACTCCACCGTGTAAAAGCGCGTGTGGTTGTACGTCAGCTCGTCGGCTATCGGTGTGTAGAGCAGCTTGTTCGCATCCGCCGCCGCCTGAAAACGGCTGAATACTTCAAAGGTTAGCGTTGCCATGACGCAGGTTTCGGGGTAGAGTGAGTTGCGGGTTCGCGCTTACTTCTGCAGACGGCTGAGCACCTCCGCATACGACTCCATGAACTCGCCCAGCCCCTGCCGGAAGCGATCCTTGTCCATCTTCTTCCCCGTCGCCACATCCCACAGGCGGCAGGTGTCCGGCGATATCTCGTCCGCCAGCACGATCTGCTTCGGATCCGTCGCCAGACGTCCGAACTCAATCTTGAAGTCAATCAAGCGCAGGTTGGCCTTGAGGAAGAATTCCTTGAGGGTGTCGTTGATGAGCAGGGCCATCTTCTTGATGGCGGCGCATTCCTCCTCCGTCGCCGCACCCATCTCGCGCGCATAGTCGTCGTTGATGAACGGGTCGTTGAGCGCATCGTCCTTGTACGAGAACTCGACAATCGGCTTGCTGAACGCCGTCCCTTCCTTCACGCCCATGCGCTTGGAGAACGAACCTGCCGCCACGTTGCGCACGATGACCTCCAGCGGCATGATGCTCACCTTCTTCACCAGCAGGTTGATGTCGTCCAAATCCTCCACGAGGTGGGTCTTCACACCCTTTTCCTCAAGCATCTTGTAGATGATTAAGGTGATGGCTTTGTTCATCCTCCCCTTGTTTTCAAAATCCTCCTTCTTCACACCGTTGAACGCTGTGGCTGAGTCTTTGTACTCCATGCGTAGTACGTTGGGGTCGTCGGTCGTGTACAATCTTTTGGCTTTGCCTTCGTAAATGGGTTCCATGGCGTTGAGGGGGTTGATTTTTGCCCTGCGCCAACTATACCCCCACTTCCCCGATTGTCAAGCCAAACGCACATCCATCCCAAGAAAATGCGTCCGATAGGTGAATGTCGGCACGTCATGTAGCATAAACCATTGGTTATGTACGATGTACGATTGGCGATGGAAATTTTAGCGCGCTTCGCGCATTTATGCGGAGCAAGAGTGGAGCGGAATTTTCGGAAACACAGGTGCGTTGACAGAAGGAAAGCGCCGATGGGACAACGCTGAGTCACCTCCGTCGCCTTGCCCCTTTCTGTCCAACAACCCGCCTACGATTTTTTCCATCACTGATGCCAAAGCTTGCTTCGAAGTCGCCTCACGACTCCTCATCCCGTTGGGACAAAAGCTATCGCTTTTGGTTAATCAACCTTACTGCCGTCGGCAGTTTTGTCCATCGTCCATGAATTGATTGACAATGTGGGAAATTTGTTGCACTAGGGCGGCAAGTGTGTTAAAGGTGGAGATGAGATGGAGAAAACACTCTTTGAAAAAATAGCGGAGCACGAAATACCGGCGGACATCGTGTATGAAGATGAGCTGTGCGTAGCTTTTCGGGATATATCGCCGGCAGCGCCTCAGCACGTGTTGTTGGTTCCTCGGAAGCCGATTCCTGACATCGCCGCAGCTCAACAGGAGGATGCAGAATTGCTGGCGCATCTCATGCTCAAGGTCGGAGAGATCGCGCGTATGCTCGGCATCGCTGAAGGGGGATTTCGCACGGTACTCAACACCGGCGCCCTCGCGGGTCAGACCGTGCCCCACCTCCACATCCATATCCTCGGCGGACGCTCCCTGCAATGGCCCCCGGGCTAAGGGACACCATGACGGACGCTGCATGATGTAAGGAGAGACCGATATGTATTTGCATCCGGAATGGTTGGATTCATGGACGCTGGAGCTCCAGCTGCCGACGTCCCGGCTGCGCCTTAGTTTCCCGGAAGAGGGAATCGTGCGGTGCCGCTACGTGACAGGTGTCGTTTTTGAACAGATCCCCAGCTACGGAGTGGCGCCGGAATACCAGGCAAAGCCTCCCACGATTGAGGAACACCACGGGGAGGAGGCGCTCGTTCTGCGCACGCGCAGGCTCAGTGTGAAAGTGAGATGGGAGGACGGCGGCCTTGAGTTCTACGACAACGACAACGGAGAGTTGCTCTGTTCCGATGCCGAAGGGGTGGGGCACCGCACCCAGGAACGCACGGGAGACCACCTCGTATGGGCGCTCAAACACATGCCGGAGGAGGCTCATTTTTACGGACTCGGCGACAAGCCTTGCGCCCTGAACCTGCGTGGGATGCGTCTGGAGATGTGGGGGTCGGATCACTACAAATTTACACCGGAAAGCGACCCGCTTTATAAAAACATCCCTTTCTTTCTCTGCCTCAATCGCGGCACCCAATACGGCATCTTTTTCGACAACACCATGCGCTCCTACTTCGACTTCGGGAAGGAGCGCAAGGATCGCTTGCTCTTCGGAGCGGACGGCGGAGTGATGGATTACTACTTCATCTGCGGCAAGACCGCGCTGGACACCGTGAGTCTCTACACGCGTCTCTCCGGGCTGCCTCCCATGCCGCCGCTCTGGGCTCTGGGCTACCACCAGAGCAAGTGGAGCTACTATCCGGAGCAAAACGTGCGCGACATCGCCAACACCCTGCGAGCCCACTGCATCCCCTGCGATGCCATCCATCTGGACATCCACCACATGAAACGCTACCAATCCCTCACTTGGGATCGCGAACGTTTTCCGGATCCGCCCGGCATGATACGTGACCTGGGAGAACAGGGATTCAAGGTGGTCACCATCGTGGATCCCGGCATCAAGATCAACCCGGACAACTACGTGTGGCGCAGCGGTTTTGAGCACAATGTTTTTTGTCGCCGTCACGACGGAGCCCTGCTGGAGGCTGAAGTGTGGCCCGGGCTGTGCACCTTTCCGGACTTCACCGATCCTGAGACCCGGCGGTGGTGGGCGGAACTCTTCCATCGCGAGATCGGAGAATACGGTGTGCGAGGCATCTGGACGGATATGAACGAACCGGTCATTTTCCCGGATATGACCTTCCCCGACGACACGCGGCACGCCTACGATGGCTTCGCCTGCTCCCACCTCAAGGCGCACAACATCTACGGGCAGTGCATGGCTCAAGCGACGCGTCTGGGCATGGAGAAGAGCGCTCCCCAGCGCAGACCCTTTGTTCTCTCTCGCTCCGGCTTTGCCGGTCTGCAACGCTGGGCAGCCACATGGACCGGCGACAACAACTCCGACTGGGAAAACCTCAAGATGGCCAACCTCATGGTGCAGAGGCTTTCCACCAGCGGGATGTCGTTCTGCGGGGCTGACACCGGCGGCTTTCTCGGACGTCCCTCTCCGGAGCTGTTTTGTCGCTGGATGCAAATGGCAGCGTTCCACGTATTTTTCCGCAACCACAACAATGGGGAGTTCGGCGGGCAGGAACCCTGGTGTTTCGGCGAAGAGGTGGAAAACTACGTGAGACTCGCCATTGAGGAACGCTATCGTCTTCTGCCCTATTTCTACACACAATTCTACCTCTACGCCACTCAGGGAACGCCGATCATCCGCTCCCTGCCCATCATGTTCCCGAGTAACACGGACACCTATTGGCGCAGCAGCGAATTCTTCCTCGGTGATGCCCTCTACGTGATCCCTGTTCACCACCCGGACTGCAAGGAAAGGACTCTCTACTTACCGCCCGGCGTTTGGTATTCCTTATGGGATGATACCCCCGCCCCGGCGCAGGACGCCGAGATCGTTGTCGCTACCCCTTTGCAGCGCATCCCCGTCTATGTACGCGGCGGCTGCCTCATCCCTCGTTGGCCTGTCCAGCAATTTGTGGGGGAACTTCCGGAGCCTCCTCTCTCCTTGGAACTCTGGTGGACGATGGAGGGAGGTGTCCGCACGAGTTTTCTCTACGAAGATGCCGGGGACGGGCTTGCCTACCGTTACGGAGCATTCCTCCTGCACGAGTTCTCCTGCACGTGTACCGCACATTCCATCACCATCTCATGCCGTCGCACAGGGCAGTACCATCCCAAGCGCAACACGACCACCCTGATGCTGCACGCGTTGCCCGCAGGGAACGACGTACGAGTGGTGGCGGATGGGGTGGAAACGCCGAGCCGCGTGGAGGGCGGCGTGCTGCACACAGAGGTTTCGTCTCTCTTTCGTGAAATCAACATATCCCTCTCCTGACTCCACCTCGATATGCGCAAAGATACCATCGAAAAAATAGCATCGCGATTGGACAACCTCAGTCCGAAAGACGTGCGTCAACTCTTTCTCAAACTCGCTGCAGAAAAGGGTCTCCTGCAGGAAGTGTTCGACTCGCTGCGTGACGGGCTGATTCTCTTCACGGCCGACGGCACTCCCCGCTTTGCCAACAAGGCAGCCTGCTCCATCTACAACCGTCCCTTGCGTGAACTGCTGCGCGAATCCTTTGACCACCTTGCCGCCGGCGCCTGCTCCTGGCAAGAACTTCAAAAAAACGGCGTGGCGGTGATGCGTGACGTGCACGTCAACTATCCCACCAACAAGCACTACAATTTCCTCATCACCCCCCTGACCGGCGAGGAGGGCTGTCTGTTGCTCGTCCGCGATGACACGGAAGCACAGGAGCGCAGCAAGCAAAATGCGGAGGATGAGCAATTCAATCTCCTCACCTTCCTCTCTTCCGCCGTCGCGCATGAAATCGGCAACCCCCTCAACTCCCTTGGACTCTCCCTCCAGCTCATTCAGCGCAAATTGGAAAAACAGACGGCATCTGTCAGGAAGGACATCGCAAACCTGCTGGAGGGAGCTCTCTCGGAAACAAGGCGTCTGGACACCCTCCTTCACCAGTTTCTGCAATCCATGAGACCGACGCACCTGACGCGCACAAAGGTACAGGTGAATGAGGTGATTCGACGTGTCATAGAACTGCTCACCCACGAGGTGGCGGAGCGCGGGGCGGCTCTCCAAACGGAACTGCGCGAGGACCTCCCGGAAATAAGCGCCGATGCCGAACAACTCTTCCGCGCGCTCTACAACGTGGTTCGCAACGCCCTCCAATCCCTCCCCGGCTCGGAAGGCGGCATCTCCATCCGAACCTCTTTCAACGACTCAGATGTCGGCATCAGCATAGGCGATAACGGCAGCGGCATCTCACACGAGGTCATGGGCAGCATGTACGAACCCTTTCGCTCTACCAAAGAAAAGGGGCACGGGCTCGGTCTGCTCATCGTGCGCCACATTATCCGCGAGCACGGAGGAACCCTCAGCATAGCTTCCCGTCCGGGTCTCGGCACCACAGTCACCCTGACCCTTCCGCGCGCCGACCGCGTGGTGCGTTTGTTACCCTCCTGAGAGGGGCAAATGCAATGCGTTTGCTATTTTCGATTTGAATGTTTGCGCGCTCCGCGCGGGGAAAGAGGCGGGCGGCGTTTCTTCCGCCTCTTACTGCGGAGTTCCGCCCTCTCTTTCTCTCTGGTGATGGACTTCTCTCAAATACGTTTACTGTGCATCACTGCGCCGATGCAGCGGGCTTCAACTGCAGGAGACCGCTCAGACGTCCACGTTCGCCCTGCAATGTTGTCACGAGGTAGAGTGTCCCAGCGAGCGACGTTGCACGGTTGGATCCTCCCGCAGACATCATTTCATCCGGACGCACCACAACGACGCTGCCACTGAAGGGCATACCTCCCCCGGCTGCCTGCAATTGACGCGCAGTTTCCGGTACGTCCGCGAGTATCAGTTGTTTTTCAGCAACGACCAGATGCGGTCTCACCCGCCCCGAGTAGAGCGGAACAGCCAGCGTGAAGGCATTCGCTCCGTCCGGCAACTCCTCTCGGATGAGCGGGAGGTGCTCCAACAGAGCCGGATCCTGTCCGAGCTTTGCCACCATCTTCTTGAGGGTATCCATCGTGCCTTGCCAGGCGTTGTCCAGCGCTGCCTTATCTGCCACACTGCAGCTCAACGCACCGTGAATCTGCGTCTCGTCCGCGGACAGTTTTTCCTCCGTGATGACTAAAGAAACAGCTCCGCCGAGGGAATCGATGAGCCGGCGTGACTGCACTTCAAGCGCATTGAACTCGGGTCGCAGCATCTGCGCCAGGCTGACCAACATGGCGCAACTGTCCTTCTGTTCCTCATCCAAAGTGAGCACAACACCCGCCGTTATATCCAACAGCGCATCCGTCATCCCGGTCCAATCGTATTTGAACGGTGTCGTCCACCCGGTGGATTCAACGTAGAGCAAGGTCCGGGGCTCTTCCGCAAGAGAGAAATGAGGCAACTCTCCATCGACGCTCACACTGCCCATGGACGAAAAAAACAAATCCATCCGGTAGCCTCGGTCTTCCTTCCAGACCTGCAGGGAGAGAGCATCCTTGTAGGAAGGTATAGACTTGAGGAAACGAACGATGCTCTGCACTCCCCTCGAAGCCGCTTGATAAACGGAGCTGTTCGCCTCATCTCTCTTGGCATATTCGTCAAAAATGTTCTGTGCGAGCGTAAACACCGGGGCCTGATGGACAGCATTGTATTCTCCCCCGACCGTCATGAGCTCCTTGCTGAACCACGCAAAGAGTTCCATGTTCCGCGCATGGGCATCCATGTTTGCCAACTCGACCGCATGAGCCAAACTCCCCGTTTCATCAGCCGGCCAGTCCATCTCCTTGGGATCCTGACAAACGCAGATGTACAGCACTCCCGGCTCCTGTTTGCTGAGCACATAAACTTTCTTGTGTGCAAGACCCTCCAGTAGGGATTTTCCCTGCTGTTCATCCGACCATTCCTGCTCAATCAGCTCTTTAAAAATGTTCGCCAACGGCACACTGACGCCACGAAAATCTCCGACCTGCTCTACCTCCTCCCCATCGCTATCGACCTGAGTCAATTTTCGGATGATTTCCTCACCCTTTCGGGCAAAGAGCTCTTCCTTCCCCGGCTGCGCCGTCAGCACCACGTAAACCGGAGCCACGTGCAGCGTCCCCATCAACTGTCCCACTCGTTCCTTCAACTCCCGCTCGCTTCGATCGAGCACGCCCCCGATGATCTCCCGGCGCAATTGTGCAGCCATCCCGAGCTGCCCACGCCCGGCAGTTTCCTGCGACGGAGCCTCCTCAGCATCATCCTCCTCGTCCGCATCTTCATTTGATACGCCACCATCCATCCATCCCCTCAATATATCGAGAAAACTGCGTCCATCACCACCCAAGGTTGCAACCTCCCCCAGCATTCTCAAACTCTCATGCGTTCCGACCCCCAAACTGAGAGTCGCGCTTCCGATTCCCTCACCCTTTCCTTTCACGTCGCCCTCTTCCCCACCGAGCACCCCGCAAAGAGCGGTTCCAAGCTCTGTTCCCTCCTTACGCGCCACTGCCACTACTCCCTCCGACTTTCCCGGCAAGTACTTCAGTGCCGGCACCCCCTCGATCCGCTCAGCGGCATTGGCAGGGACTTGGACAGCAGGTTGCGCCAACGCAGTTACGACCTCCCGAACCGTCGGCTCCTCCGCCCACACTATCACCGTTCCCACGACCAGTGCAGCTATGGCTAATGTTCTCGTTCTCATGAGCTCTATCATAGGTTGCCTCTCCCGCGCCTGTCAAGTTTCTTTTCCCGTACGACGGGGCAACCGCATTGGAAAATGCGGTTGCCTATTTACGATTTACGAATTGGAAAATTCGCGCGCTGCGCGCGGGGAGGACAGAGCGATAGCGAAGGTGAAAGGAGGAAGCATGGGGAAAAGGGTGAATGGATCCGGAGACAATTTGTGAGGACACGTGTAGAACGCACCTACTCTATCCATTTTCTCCTTGAATTATCCCGTTCAAAAAGATACAATCTTTCCCGATGAGTGAGCAGCCAGAGATGACGCCGGCGCCGCCGAGTCTGAGAAATGGGTTAGTTATGCTGGGTGAGGGCGGGCGCGCCTTGGTAACGGCAGCAGCGGCGTTTATTGTTATTTTTGGATTGCGTTACACGCGCGACTTCTGCGTGCCGGTCGTTCTCGCCGCTTTTCTCGCTATCATCAGTTACCCCATCACGGTGGCACTGCGACGCTTCGTGCGGATGCCACATTGGCTTGCGGTCACTTTCACCGTACTCTTCGACATAGGAGTTCTGTACGGGCTGGTGAGTTTCATCAAGTTTCTCGCGGCCGATGTGAAAGTCACCCTACAGGGGGACTTCCTGCAGCACGTACAGGAAAAATTCAGTGCATTCCTGGCGTGGACGGACCAACTGGGTGTGGGCGATTACGCACGTGAGCTTATCAAATCTCCGCAGTCGCTCGTGGATACTCAACAACTCATAGCCCTCTCCCAATCCATCACAGCACAGGTACTCTCGTTCATGTCGATTACCACACTCGTGCTCATCCTCATGACCTTCATCCTTGGGGAAGCTCCTCTCTTCCACCGCAACCTCAACCGCCTTCCCAACAGCCTCCAAGGCAAGGACAAGGTGATCTCTGCTTTACGAGGCGTGCAAAAATATCTCATCATCAAAACCCTCGCCAGCGTGAGCACGGGGCTGCTCGCGTGGTGGCTCTGTCATGCCATGGAAGTACCCTTCGCATTCATGTGGGGATTTGTGGCGTGCGTGCTCAACTACATCCCCACGATCGGCTCCATCGTGGCGGCAGTTCCGCCCATCCTGCTGGCTTTGCTACTGCGGGACTGGGGGAGCATGTTCATTGTGGCCGGCGGCTATTTGGCCATCAATTTTGCCATAGGCAACGGCATCGAACCGCTCTTTCTCGGCAAACAATTCGGCATAGCTACGACGGTGGTTCTCTTCTCCGTACTCATCTGGGGTTGGATATGGGGCCCTTTGGGCATGCTGCTTGCGGTGCCCTTCACCGTTCTGCTCAAGCTGGCTCTTGAGAACTCCGTGGATCTCAACTGGGTCGCTGCCATCATCGACGACAACCCTCATCCGGACTCCACCCCATCCGACAAAAACTAACCTTTTTCCACAAAAAATTATGCATCATTTCGCGTACAAAAACGGCTCGCTGCATTGTGAAGAAGTTAATCTCTCTGACATTGCAGAGGCTTACGGTACACCCACCTTCGTCTATAGCAAACGGACAATTTTAGAAGACCTTGACGAGTTCAAGCACGCCTTTGCCGCCATCGACGCTCATATCGCCTTTGCCGTGAAAGCCTGCTCCAATGGGGCCATCCTTCAGCTCATGGCACAGCGCGGCTGTGGCTTTGACATCGTCTCCGGGGGAGAGCTCTGGCGCGTCATCCGCGCGGGCGGCAACCCGGCATTGTGCACCTACGCGGGCGTTGCAAAGACCGAGCCGGAAATCCGCTATGCCATCTCCTCGGGCATCTACTGCTTCATCTGCGAGAGCGAGAATGAGCTGAGAGAGATCGACCGTATTGCTGCCGAGATGGGCTCCGTGGCTCCCGTAGCCGTACGGGTGAATCCAAACGTCGATGCCCACACGCACAAGTACATCACCACCGGGACGAACGAAAACAAGTTTGGCATCGACATCTCACGCATCGAATCGCTCTATGCCGACATAGCCACGCAGATGCACCACCTGCGCATCCGGGGTCTTCAAATGCACATTGGCTCCCAGCTCACGGAGGTAACTCCCTTCGTCATGGCGGTGGAAAAGGTTGCTCCTATCGTCGCGCGCTTCAAAGAGACCTACGGCATTGAGTTCTGGAGCATCGGGGGTGGCATCGGCATCGTCTATGACGGCTGCCTCGATTCCGGGAAAAAAGAATGGTGGGATTCACACCCGGAACAAATCACCATCAAATCTTACGCGAAAGCTCTCATACCTCTGCTCAAGCCGCTCGGTCTCCGAATCCTGCTGGAACCCGGACGCCGTCTCGTCGGCAACGCTGCCGTTATGCTCACCCGGTGCATCTACGAGAAAAAGGGAGAAGCCAAAACTTTCAAAATGATCGACGCCGGAATGAACGACATCATTCGTCCTGCCCTCTACGAAGGGTTCCATGAAATCCACCCCGTGCGGGAACATCCGGCAGGAGAGCTCATTGTCGCCGACGTTGTCGGACCCATCTGTGAATCCGGCGACTTCCAAGCTCAAAACCGCTCCCTTCCGGACGTGAAACCGGGGGAACTTCTCGCAGAGATGAGTGCCGGCGCTTACGGCTTCTCCATGTCCTCCAACTACAACTCACGTCCACTCGCCGCAGAGGTCCTCGTTGATGGAAGCTCTTTCTCTCTCATCCGCCGTCGACAAACCCTCGAATCTCTCGTCTCCGACGAGGTGTTGCCGAATTCCTGATTGCCGA
>CANPXA010000013.1 GCA_947585525.1 uncultured Akkermansia sp.
ACAAGACCTTTTTTCACCGAGATGACTCCACTGGCTATCGGTCGATATTTCTTTTGAGGATGCAGGGCATCCTTTTCGCGGTCCTGAATATCGTTAACGATGTAGTGCGCGCTAGCAACAAGGCTGAATGCGAGGAAGGCGTAGAGAGCCGAAAGGACGGAAGGGATGTCCGTAAATTGGAAGGAGAACAAGAGGGGCGCAAGGACAAAGGCGTTCTTGACCCACTGCTTGATGCGGATGAGTTTCAGCCAGGCTTTCATGAGACGAGATAGAAGTTGATGAGGAGGAGGCAGAGTCCGGCGTAGATCCCGGCGAATACGTCATCGAGCATCACGCCCCAGGCGTTGAGCAGCTCTTGGTCGGCCCATTTGGCGGGTTGGGGTTTAACGATGTCGAAGAGTCGGAACAGGAAGAATCCGGCGATGTACGCCCACCAGGCATGCAAATTTTCAACTAGGCAGAAGCCAACAAAGGCCAAAGCAACCAGTTGTCCCACGACTTCGTCAATGATGATGAGCGAAGGGTCGTGTTGGGTGTATTTGAGGATTTCCTTGGACGCGATGACTCCTATAAAGAAGGTGACAACAGCGGTGAGCAGCAGTCCCCACGTTCCGTAGAAATAGGCGATACCGAAAGCGACAGGCAGAGTTGCAGCCGAGCCCGCAGTTCCGGAGGCGAAGGGGAAGTAGCCGACGCCGAATCCGCTTCCGGCGGTGTAACATAGGAATCTGTATATTTTGTTGTTCATGGTGTGTTCTGAGGTTGTCTAGGAAATTCATTGGCAAGTTGCCTTTTGTATTTCTCAAGCATTTCTACATCGGTGACGATAAGGATGATATCCCTCCACACGATGAGTCCATTCTCATGCGGCCAAGCCTGAGCTTTATCAAGGATACCTGCCTCCCACAGGCGTTTTAGTTCGATCTTGTACCCAGTCTCCAAATCCGTTAACATTTTATTGCCTCTTAACCATACTTTTAACGAAACAAAATTTTTTGGAGCATAAAATGTTATAAGGTCGAATGGATGGAGATTGTATGAAAAACTCACAAGAGGTAAGGAGAATCCTTGTCCGAATGTACTGTTGGTCGCATAGCGTGGTCTCATTGGCATTAAAGAACCAATGTTCACAACTTTATATTTGTGGGTTATATCAAACCCTTTTTGTGTTTCCAAACGCGCCAGCACCCTGTTCCAAAGCATCTTCTCTGCATCGAATCCCAGTTTCCAGACGCGAAGGCAGTCCAGATCGTTGACGATAGACACCCACACAACTCCTGTTGCAGCGAGGATGTTCAGGTTGTGCAGCTTCTTGAGTTCGGTAAATATTAAAACCGCCACAAGCATTTCAAAAACAACCAGTCCAAATAATTCGATTCTGTCAGCAATGACATGTTGATTCGCTACGATCATGGCTGTCTGTGTCGAAAAAAGTGCTCCCCCTAGTAAAATCAATCTTACGATTTTTTGCTTAACATTGCCTTCGAGGTAGATATGAAGAGCTATAAGAATCGTAAAGCCTAAAAACACCCACAAGATGCCTTGGGAGATGAATGGGAAAGGATATTCGTATAATTGGTGGAAACATTGTTTGAATAAAGTCCATAACCTCTCCGGCAGTTGCTCTAAAGGCAATGTTTGTGTGTTGTAAACATCTTTATTCAAAGGAAATACGAAGGCAACCATTCCTTTGTACAGGACGATACCTAAGGCAACACAGATTGCAGATACTGAAAATGGGGTAAATTGAGTCTTAAACTGATTCCATGAGCCATCCCAATGGAATGACTGAACTAACAACCTTCCGACAAAAGCTACAGCGATGGTGTTAAGCAGAACAGGATACATAGCCAGTGACAGGTTAATCAGAACAATAGAAAGGAGAAAGAAAGCAACCTTTCTCGTGCGAGAACTTTTATCAAAAGCGATCTTCTCACCCAACATCAGGGCAGTCAGAGCAAAGGTAACGCCTATAAAAACCTCCGGCAACATGTGCACATAATACATCATACTCAATGTGAACGGCTGCACTGTTAAGATGAGGCCACATAGAACAAAGTAGATAACTCGCTTTTCCAATTTCAAGTATGTACAAAGCAATACCGCATTCAGTGCAAGAAAGAGGAATGCGGTAACATCATAGATAAGGGGCAAATAGACGCCACCTAAGAATAACTTTTTTAACGAAAAAACAGCATACCTCCCTTCAAAGGCTCTGCCATCCCACGGGAACGAAATAAAACCGCCTACAAAATCCCAATCGTGGTTTCCCCACATAAACTGGATTGCGTGGAAACCAAAAGCGAAACAGAGAACGCCAAAAATGATCCAGAAGGCTCGTCGATAGACTACGTCAATACTTCTGTAGCTATCTGCGATTATCTGGATGATGTCCTTCTTGTTGACCCCAACGACTAGTCGTTTAAGGGGATCGAAACAGGAGACCAGCAACGCACAAGCCATGAATAATCCAATAACACACTCCCACCTGATGTCCGCAAAAGAGAGAGGCTTTCGGATTTCGAAGCTCAATGTGACCGTCGAATTGACAGGTATACTCTTTGCGTGATGCCTGAACGGCTTGTCATGCCAAACCATTTGCTCCTCAGCAACTGTTTTCCCATTAACTCGTATATTCTCGAAACAAACGTAGGCAGGCTTCCTCTGGTTACGAATCCGTAAATCAGGCCCGCGAAAATTCATTTCCAGTGAAATATCCTTGGCATTTCCTAGGGGCTTCAGTGTTATTTTGTATGTCTTTTTTAGGTAGGAAACGGGAAACGAAACCATGGCTCCTTGGTTATGGCGGTTATCCAACAACCATTTGGGCTCATCCGCTCGGACGTTATCACCACGAACTTCCAGACACCCGTTTTGGATATCTCCAGCAAAGGCAACGTCCATTCGACCAACATTACCTTGAAACGTCCACAGGGCATCGTCTTTCAAAAAAACGCTCGGGAATAGAGAGCAGAGCACAACACTGATGCCCAAACCTCCCAACAACACTTTTATAATCTTTTTCATTTTGCTTTCTACTTATTAGTGTTCATAAATGTGGAGATACTGCCCTGCGATTCGCGTTTACAGATGTTCCTTCTCCCACAAAATTGCCTGTCAGGCTCCGAAAAGCATACCTCTCGCCACATTGATTCACACGGATGAGAATCTCCAATGCCTCCTGCGCATTAACTCCCCTCTTGCACAGAGACGCGAAAAGGTGATAAAACTCTCCCTTGATGTCCGTGGCGAAGACGCCTGGGTCGTCTGTCCCCAGTACAACAAGAGGAGGAGCATCTCCTTCGCATGGGTTGACTCCAAGCCATCTCAGTGAATGGTGCTGTCCCATCTCCTTATACTGCCCAATACGCAAGTTACTCGTGGGGAGAGTCTCCACAACGATTGATTTTTCTACCAGCTTTCGCATCGCTAGTTGCTGCAGTATCGTCAAGATATCTTCAGAGAAATAATCGACGGAAACTTCAATACGCACCTGACTTCTTTCCCAAGTTTCTCTGTCACGCTGCCATTTGATGAGCAACCAGATCACCATAGGAGCCTCTCGTGTAAAAGCCTGATATATCTTGATTTCCTCTCTTCGTTGTGGATCAATATTATTCACAGAGGATAACATCTTTTGAATAATCTCCTCATTGAGTTGTGTCTCGTTGAGGTTCTTCTTTCCCGCTGGTAAAGAATCACAGACCTCACGCTTCCCCTTTTCATAAATACGCCAAAGCTCCAGAGGATCCAAACCACGAAGATCAAAGATTCGTTTCAAGAAATGAGGAGAAGGGATTGGCTCTCGGAAAATTTGATAACCAAGCTCTCGAATATCGTTACTAAGACGATTCACCACATGCTCCATGCCCTCCCGTTGCTGCAGGATGTTCCATGCGAAAAGCACATCCAGTAGCCACTCTTCACGCGTGGGAGAAATTTGCATAGGCATGCTGCTGAGCCACAGCGTGGGATTAACTCCCAGAGCCGTGGCGTGCCCGATGCGATCACCTCCGCGCAGTTCGAGAAAATCAACGGCTTCGCATACGGCGCGAATGCCGCTGACAAGATGACAGAAATCTTCTCCGGCGTGGTAGGTAGCGTGTGGAAGATTCAATTCATGGCGTGCCTTTCTATAAGCCGGAGCAAACACATCAGGCGGCGTATCCAGTTCATAAGCGGCAGCATCCACGCCGCGAATCCATTTTAAAAGTTTAGGATGCGCTTCCAAAAGCATACGCACGTTTTCTAACCTCTTTTCGTATTCTCCTCTCTGACAATCAAAGCGAATTTGATCTACCCCGTCCTTGTTGTGTTCATCCGGTTCCCAAGAACGTTTAATGAGGTGTACAACAATCGAAGGTCGTACGAGTCGGTTGCGAGTTTGCAACAACTCATCATCAATTTCTTTCAAAACTATATCCAGCTCAGCCTTTAACCTTGAATTCGGTTCTTTTCCGTGGTGCTCATGCCTCCTCTCTCGCACGCGTCGGAATGACTGCTCCGCCTGCGTCACATAATTCTCATCTTTATGGTGACGAATATATTCCAAATACCCCCACAAGATTGTAAGGATCTGGCGCTGAAACTCATTTATATCGGATGCTGGTGATATTCTCAGTTCCACATAGTTGGTGACACTCTCTCTGTCGGAACCGTGCATACGTTCAAAAATTCCCCTGAAATAACATGGCTGGGAAACGAGAAGTTTCTGCACCGAGGAATAACGCTGGAACTGCCTGAACCCCACAAAATTGTCCCGCTGAACACAGAGCATGTAAAATTCATTTGTGAGGAGAATGTATAGCAGGAGTGCCCTATCGATGAGGTGATGTGGGGAGCGTCTCTGCTTCTCAAACACCCTTATCATCCATTGTAATTCTCCCGTCGTGTCCGGCAGATTCTCCTCGTCCCCGCCATCCCCATGCGGTATTTCAAATAATTCCCTGGCTTTTGTGTTCTTCCACGAGCGCGGCGGTATCCTGCTCAGTTCAGCTAAAACTCCCTCAGGCTCCACACATGAAAATTCATCCCTTCCTGTCTTATTATCGTCCCATGGGATCTTTTCTTCCCGAGCATGATGAATCAATATGTATCTAAGAACTTTCGCGATCTCCATGTGATCCTCCATTACATCCGGGGTCAGATCGCTATGAATGAGTCTGTATAGACAAGGAGTCTCTTTATTTCTCTTAAACTTCTCTCTTTGAAGCTCCCATTCTTCGTTCGTGTGATCCAAGGCATGCAACCAACATTCTTCGGCGTACGCACATAAGTTGGCGTGTACGTGTGAATCGTTCAATCCCTGTCGCTTAATGTAATTTTCGACTCCTTCATCGTAGGGATAAAGTTGCTTGAATGTCCGTTGTATCGGCGGGATCGGTTGGGTGTATTTTGCTTCCAGTTTCAGGTACGTCCATGCCAAGATCGGCAATGGGGACAAGCGACTGAGCATATTTTGCCACCAACCAAACTTCTCCATTTTGATGTACAGCTCGTTATTGCGCACAGTGAGGTACTCATCCATCAAGCATTGCAACGACGCCAACACAATGCTCGGTTTCCTATCGCTCCCTTCCGGTGCTGCATATTCCCACTCGTATCGCAACTCATGTTTTTTTTGCTCTATATAGTCGTACTTGAATTTTTCCCATCGATGCTGGAACACATGGTCCGGACGTGTGCTGTTCCACCTATGAAAGTCCAGATGCACAAATTCCAGTAGGAAGTTTCTTTTCCCCAAGGTAAGTTCCGCATTGAAGGGCTGCTTAAGCAACCACATAAGTAAATGCTCATTGGCTAACACGTACGCTGGTATGGTCGAAACTTCTGCCATGAGTATAACGGCTTAGAATTAAAATATTTCTCGCATTTACCCCCTCCTGCCTATCTTATGTCGCATTCCTAGATCTAAAAATACCTGACAGGTGCTTTACCAAAGGGAAAGAACCAATACAAGCCATGTAATATTTAGTTGCATCCACTTTCCCTCTTAGGGAAGAGAGTGTGTATCGACGGAAAATCGTCACAACTATGCGAAGTAACCTTCGATATGGGGCAAAAGAATTATTCTTTCCCGTTGCAGAAGGAGGATTTTTGCTGATGAAAAGATAGCTATATTCATGGCTAACAGTTCGCAAGAAATCATAAAAGTCCGACCAAAATGCCCCCATAGTTTGAGGACTTATGTTATCAACTTTCTCCCACCTATTTCCCCGTTCATCCCTTGTTTTAATGTACCAGTCAATTATCTCTTCCGTAAGAGAGTTGAGCTTTTTTCTCTCTTTAGTTAATATATCATTTTCCGTTATCAGGATAGTCTCATTTTGTTCGCTTCCTTCCTGGTGTACAGGAATTTGCCATTCTGGATGTTTACATGTCGAAATAGGAAGATATTGTCGAATTAAACTGCGTAGCATCATTCTTGCTAATTTTTTCCTCTGTTTAGCATTCTCCCCCAGAGAATTGTTTCCAGCCGTATTGAATGCACTGTCACACCTTTCTACACATTCAAGTATAAATGCTAAGAAACTATAGACCGAAATATAGTAACTGTTGTCCCGTCCATCCGATTTATTCATACTCACGATGAGAGCAATGGCATTTTTGAAGTGAGTCTTATCCGGATTGTCTTGCATTAGGTATTCTCCTAATTTTTTTATAGTTTTTGCATTTTGGATACGTACGACACCCGAATGAACGTAGTTCTTCTTATAATCATAACACCAAATCATATTGGCATGCCTCGCCCAACGAGAAGCACTCCGCCAATTCCCAATGTGCAGGTATTCTTCAAAACTTTTTCTCAGGTCGTTCTGTGTCTTGAGTACGGAATCACTAGTTCCTTCTGTATTCCTGAATTGTTCCAGAGCCTTCGCGTACAGAGCGACAGATGCCGGACCATAACATAAATATGACAAAAAGCCGTTAAAATCCTTAACATATCGCTTAAAGTTTGCCGCCAAGACAAGGGTGAGGTATCTATATCTTGAGCCCCGTTCAATTTCGTCAGAAAGATGAAAACCATGTTCGAGATCTCCTGTATCTTGGCAAAGACGCAGAAGCAACGCATAATAGGCTCGCCCGTCGTCCGAATCAAGCTTCTCATAATTATAGAACAAATCTGGTAATTGATCTCGCAATGAGCGATTCAGGGCAGTTCGTATGATGAATTCTGTTTGCTCCCTGCCCTGTTTTGCCTCGCCAGGATTTTCTGATCCACTTCTAACTATTTCATTCAAAATTCCTTCTCGAAAGCAATAATCAAGAATTTGCAGAATATTACGGAGAGGTAGCGACATGAACGTATTAACATTAGATATCACCTCGGGATCGATTAACATAGATACTTCCTCTGAGATTTCGTCGGCGTCGACATCAACATGAGAAGACACAGTTTTAAAATCTTTTGTACCAATCGCAGCTTCGAATATCCTTCCCAATAGTTCTTCTAGAGATTCCGTAACGGATTTTTTTGTATTTTTAACCTCATATTTAAGTTTAATAACGACAGGATTGCGTTTGTGTGACAAAGTGTACAGACTCCTCAGTTCAAACTGCTGCTTCACGGGAAAAAGTTTTGCAAAGTACTGAGCTGCATGAGTTACTACGTAACTTAGTCTTTCCTCCTTACCCTGTTCGTCGCTTTGATGGTATTGATAATCATATTCTTTGAAAAATCGTTCTCGAACACGCTCAATATTGATGGTGCGATCCCCTGCCATCAAAACAGCCAGATACTCGTTGGATATAAAAAGTCTCAAATTTTCGAGCACATTGTAACATTGCTCGGTTCGTATATCGATATCATCGATAATGAGGACGAAGGCATCAACGTCATATAAACCACATAGGAGTCTCATACACTCCTTGAAATTCTTCTGGATCTCTTTGTTCATCTCAGGATCATTGATGCGTAAATTGGCAGCTCTATGTTCACTCAGTCCGCTCAACGCCTCGCGTTCCTGTGAAAAACGAACTATCGCTTTGTCAAGTTTTAACATCACACTTTGAAGCATTAATGTATCATCATATTTGGAAGAGTGCCGATTGGTATTTTCAGAAAATTCTTCCACCTTTGTCTTGATCGCCGCCGTTACCTCAATGAAAAAATCTGCAGGGACACCGAAGGATTCGGAAGGATCATACCAATGCAGGAATTTGATCTTGACGTCCCGACTATCTTCACTCTCAATTTTTTTCACCACTTGCCGTAGGAAGGTTGTCTTCCCGCTTCCACGTTTTCCTGTGATAAAATAGTTAAGCGGGAAATTATCATTCCCCTTGAGACCCCCCATGTTTTGCTCGAAACTCCATTTGTCTCGTCTCAGTTTTTCTCTCTCTACACTTTCGCAGATCTGCTTCGCCAACTTGTCGAGAAGCTGTTTGTGGATGGCTCCAAATACATTATTCCTCGTGACTGTGCTAGAGGTCAAATTCTCGCAGTCCAGGATGACTACGTTTTCGGTTTCTTGTCTTTTGGTATTCATAATTTCTTGAGGGATGTTAAGGTTTCGTCTGTATCAACTCAGCGTTTTATGTTCGACTCAATGCTACGGGAATGGGGAGAGGGAAGAGTTATTGCTATCAATTTCACATCCATGAAAGCTCGTCCGTTTCGGAGGGAATCCCATAATACTTTGGTCAAATCGAGGTCTAATTCGACGTGCATAAGGGAGGCGATCCGCTCTGCGGGGACGTGCTCTCTTATCAACGTTTCCTGTGTCGCATTTTGAACGACAAAATGCACTTTGGAGGCTTCCTCCTGAACAATTTCTTGTAACCGTTGTTTGCCGGAGTCCCGGGAACCCGCCAATTCAAAAACGCAGCACACCCGCCGGGAGTCTCGCATCGAAATCTTGTTCCTGATGTAGCTCAAATAAAATAACACAGAATCCGATAATGAAGGCTCTGCGGATATGGCAATTCCCATAATAGAACGCTTTTTATATCCTCCTGTGAATTTGATTTGTGCATACGGAATGCCCAGGATCTGCTTCACGTCCCGATCCGAAGAATAACGATGCTTCCACAAAGGAACCCCCAGGAAGCGGAATTGTATCGCGTTAGAGCTTATCCGCATACCTGACAGGCGTTTCGCTTGCAGAATCCGGCAGACTGCCTCGTAGTCGTGATTGCTGATGAAGTGTGCGATAAAATAGTACGGGGGGGAATACCTTTTCAGGAATTCCTGCACAGCCGGGTCGTTGTCAAAGTGATTCTTAATATATTGCTTGATGGAATCAAAGAAAAAGCGCTTCTTTTCTCCACCCGTTACGCCATACGTCTTCAGGTGCCATATATAGGAAAACAGGATCACAGCTTTAAAGCCTGTCTCGCAGGAGGAAAACGCCGGGTATTGCCGACATCTCTCGAAAGAATATTCATACGCTTGGATGACACAGGACAAATCTTCCCCTTTCGTCAACCTCGTGTTCCCCCTGCGGTTGTAACGATAGTAATAGTAAGCCTTGTTATGCACCATCATTCGGTCAGCAGCTATGGCAACCTCATAGGCAAAGCTCGCATCGTTTGTGTTTTGAATCGTCTGGAAGCGGATCTTGTTCTTGGTCAAAAATTCTCTTCGATATATTTTGTTGAAGGGATAAACAATCAAGCCCCATATAAAATCTCCTAAATCTCTCGCATTGAAAATTTTACCCCTAAGGAAATCATTAACAAACGACTTCGAAAAAGGTCCCTCATAACTCTTTCCTTGTCCGGAATCGTTATAAAAGCCGCAGAGGAGAGCATCCAATCCAGACTCTTGAGCATGAGCGTAGAGTTCCTCGAGCATGGTCGCATCACAGTAATCGTCCGGGTCGAAAAAAACAACCCATTCGCCCACGGCATGGTCAAGCCCTGTATTACGGGCGGAGCCGGCAAATGAATGCTCGTTCTGGAAGAGCCGGATGCGAGCATCTTTTGCCATGAACTCGCGGATAATGTCCACCGATGCATCCGAAGAGCCATCATCCACACAAATAACCTCAATCTCCCGCAGGGTCTGGTTCAGCAGACAAGACAGCGAATGCTTCAGGTAAGCTGCCACATTGTAAACGGGCAGAATAACTGAAACTTTCGGAGTAGATGGAAGATTATTCGGAATCATGCCGTACGGATGTTTGCCTCGTCGATGTTTATTTCTTTACATTCTGTGGGGACTTCGTTCCTATCAGGTTCACAGGTAGCCAGCAAAGGAGCGGCTCTCACTGACGATGTAGGCTTGCCTCTTAATGCCGAATCGTTCAAAAGTTTGAAAAGCGATCGATTTTTTCCTCAATGCTGCTTGTGTCCTTTTGATTGTATTTTTCTCTCCCACACGCTCAGCATCGTCAAAAATAATCACGAAATCCTCTGCTAAATTCCCATGTCCGATCAAATCCACCACGTTGGAGCGCGGCAGATTCTTTCCTCCCCCCACCGGACCATCCACAATGATCAAATCAAACTTTTGGTCTCCCACCAGTTCCAGAAGACCTGCATATTTGTCATTCCTCTTGCGTCGGTACTCAAAATACTCTAAATCGAGGTGATTGATGCGGATGTGCTCGTGTTTCGGCAACTCCGGCTGATAAATCTTGATCCAATCGAGGCTGTGCTCGCATACGTTGAGGCAGGCTTCAGGATTTTTGTAGGCAATATACTGCGTCGTCAACTTCGTCGTCTGTCCCAAGCCGAACTCGAGGATGTTTTGTGGCTCAATCTTGTCCAGTATGCGGAACAACAGGTAGATAAAGCTGTAGTTAGCTGCCCAGTTGTGCAAGTCAAAAGTCCGGTTCTTCACCCATGAGCTTTCCTCCATACTGTCATGCAGGAGATGAGCGTAATTGAGCTCCTTTAGCTCGTTGTAGCAAAGATCCAGCTTCTGCTCCACGGCAGCGAGCCGTTGCTCGTGCCGGCGAGCTAACTCCAGCAAAGTTACTTGTTTTTCTTTGAGAGAATCTGTTCCCTTTTCTTCCAATGGATTATTTTGCATGGCTTATTGCTTTGTGGATTTTATCTGTCAACGCATCGATATTTTCCCGAATCTCATCCGAGCTCGGATTGAGTTTCAAGATTGTTTCCTTCAATTCCTCCCGTGAGTAGGGATGGGGCAGTCGTTCATATTCGACCCATACCTCTTGCCCGTCTTTCACAGGCATTTCATAGCTCCACGGTTTGTCGTGCCACACTGTAATAGGTGAGGAGAGAATCTCCTTTCCATCGATTTTGATGGATTTATAGTCATTCCATAGAGGAAACCGCTTGCCCTCGAGCCGCATATCGGGTCCTCGAAAAATCACCGTAAGTTTGCCTTCGTTAATAGTGAAAATCCTTATTTTTCCCTTGCCTGCATCGTTTGCGAGGACTTGCCCTGCGCCCTGTGCATTCTTGAACCAAGACGGCTCCAGAATCGTGCTGTCTTCCGTTTCGATAACAACGGCGTTTTCTGCCGTGCCGATATTCTTAATATCAATTCGTGCCTGACTTAACTGTTTTTGAATGTGTTTAAAACACAATATTTTACTTTGTTTTTGAAGAGAATTTCTTCTATACCAATTCAAGAATAAATACAGATAGGGATTTGTTTTCTTTTCCTTTTCAGGTTTATAGTACCCGCTGGTATCTATGTCGTAAGCTAATGGAGGGAGCTTGACTAATTCTCCCACCATAAGATTATATTTTTCATTATTCCAACGCCCTGTACCACTCGAACGAGTAAAGGTCATTTCGCCAAATTTAATCCTTCCATCATTTAAACGATACAAATCAACACAGACAAAAGGGAAACCTTGGCAGCACGTTTTAGCAATTCGAATCATCTCATCGAGATTGTCCGGCTTTGCTAATTCCTGGTCGTAGAGAGGATGATCATAATAGAATGGTTGCCGCTCCCAATTTAAATCGTAAAAGACCATTTTTAAATTGGCAGAAAAATCGTCTCTAAACTGCATATATTTAACCTCTCCGTTAAAGCACCAAAATTTGTAGTCATATAAATTTTGTCCATCATTTGTGACATACTGTTCGATCAATATCTTCGGCTTGATATCTCGATAATGAAGCTCAAAGCCCCATCTAAATGCGTAATTCTCACGCATCCATCTATCCACCTTCAATTTCGCCTCGGCTCGATCAAGTTGAGATTTGTTTTTGACCACAATATTATAACCACACCCGTGATTACATTTGATGACAAATTGGTCGGGCAACCGATTAAAATCTATGTCCTCAAATCGATCATAAACGCCCAACAAGGGGATAAGATATTGCTCACCAATTTTTTCTTTCACCCATTCACGTACCAGATACTTGTCAGCAAGCCGCGTTTTTATGGGAGTTGAATCATATATCTTTAACCACTGTATTTTTTCGTTAAAGCTTCTCGGGACATCAAGATTAAGCGGTTTCTTCATTATAGCTGCATACCATTGTTTCAGATACTTTCTATAATCGTGGAACAAATCCGTCTTTGCCGCATATTTCCACCAAAGAGAAGCCATAAACATTTCACATGCATTCCATGGTTTTACTTTATCTACGTAGTGAACAATGCTTGGATAGTTTTGGGCTTCTTTAATTTCCTCTTCATTAAACAATTGCTTAAGTCGGGGATTCCTTATCGATTGTGTCATCACATTGTATTTCAACGGCAACAATTTAATTTTGCCATAACAAGCAACATTGATGACGTCTTGATCTACTGTCTCATAATTTTTTTGGGACAATTCAACAAATTTCTGCGTCACATTATCTCTGCGTATTTCCTCTAGGTTCATCAGCAAAACGCCGGCATTCACGTAACTCCGCATTGAATCCAATCCCAGACGTTTACAATGGTATTTCTCATTGAAGTGATATCCTGGCGCAATGACCCCTGCCAAGTAATACCCCTTTATGTCGGTGTCCAGCAAATCTGACAAATCCGTGCATACACATATATCAACATCCAGATAAATACATTTACTGTACTCTTTAGGCAAAACCTTCGCTGCTAATAATTTGTAATATGTCGGGGTCGCCACATGAGCTATAGGTTGGTTCAGATCCGAAAAGGCATCCTTCATGTCCACGAAATGAATGGAGCAATTAAATGCTTTTTCCAATTCAGTAATTTTTTCAATGTTTCTCCCGGAGAAAGAGCCCGGAACTAATATGTAAAATTCGTAACGTGTGTCAATTTTAGCGTTTGTCAAGGCCGAAAACATTGCCACATATAGATAACGAGCGTATTGGTTACTTGACGACAAGACAATTGGAATGGTATGAATGTCTCCGATGTTAAGGAAGGGGAGAATCTTTTTCCATGATTCATTCCCTACAACTTGGCGCGTTAATTCCTTATTTTTGACGGCGATGCTAAACTCCTCACAGATTTTTTTCCTAAAATCCGGAGCCATGCCATCGGGTAACCTCGATAAATTCCACAAGTAGGAATTTATCATTTTCTTGTAGAAAAGAGGATAAAATCTTTCTTTGTAAGGAACTTTTGCGAGGATCTTGTGTACAAATTTGTATTCGTCCAGGATGCAGGATACTTTACTCATGTCATTTACAGAGGAATCTTGATTATCCTGTCGATAATGGTAAAGAGGGATATTCAGGAATAATCCCGAATGCGCATGGAACATGACTTGATAGTAAAATCCCTGATCCTGAAAAGATGCCCCGGGAGATTCATGATATCTAATATGATGTTGTTTAAGAAAATCCACTCTATAAATTCCCGCGCAATTTGCTATGGCCCCGACCATCAATCCCGTATTGGCCAGGTCATACTGCACGACATTGTACAAATTTTTATTTGTTATAATGTTGCTGTATGTCCGTTTGTTTGTCTTAGAGTACCAGAAATACACGTCGCCTTTCACAAAATCAACATCTGTCTCCTTGGCGCGCTTGTAGAGTATCTCATACATTGTTGATTCGATGTAATCATCCGGTTCAACAATGCCAATGTATTCCCCCGTGGCAAGGTCCAGCCCACAATTCATGGTCTGTCCATACCCGGCATTGGGTTTATTGATATATTTAATTCTGCTATCCTTTTGAGCGTATTCTGTAATAATATCCAGCGAATTATCTGTTGAACCATCGTTCACACAAATAATTTCTATCTCTTTAAATGTCTGATGTATAATACTATTCAGACATTCCCTTAGATACCGCCCTGCATTATAAATAGGAAGGATAACTGAAACTTTCGGCTTTCCCGAGCCATCAGCATATTTGTTTCTTGCGAATTGCAGACAAATAGACATTATTTCTTCCTTAAGAGCACGGATTTCATCTGTATGATATAAATTCAATTCCTGTTTGTATTTTGTCTGTATTCTGCTTAGTGTCAAAGAAAACAGATCCTCTAAATGAGAGTCTCTTGCCATTAACAGATCATCCCTCAACCCCTTCAATAGATGGCATACTTTTTCTTCTGTCCAGTTAAGGGTTTTGTGAGCCCATCGATAGGCATATGTGTAGAGTTTCATGGCATAAAATGTCCCTGCTCTTACAAAAGCCTTTACCATGAAGGGAGGGTCTTGAAACCTCGTATAATGAGGAAAAATTATTTTATTCTCCTCCAGTAGTTTTCTATCATAAATGTATCGTTGAAATCCAAAATCATACTGAAAGTCCGAATATGAACGAACTTCATCCTCTGTAAAGCATTCATTTTTCTCTTGCTTCCTGATTTCAATTTTTCTATTTTCATCATATACAATCAGCGATCCACCACAAATCTTAACATTGTGCTCGATGGCTTTGCTGTACATAACCTCAAGTACGGAAGCGTCCGGATAGTAGTCGTCGGGATCCATGAAGGCAACGAACTCGCCCGTGGCCAATTTCATCCCCTCATTGCGTGAATAGCCAACGCCCTTGTTTTCACGACTGACAACCGTAATACGCCCATCACGTTGGGCGTACTCTCTCAAGATTTGCAACGAATTATCTGTGGAGCCGTCATCCACACAGATAACTTCTATCGCCTTGAGCGTTTGATTGAGAACCGTGTCAAGACACTCCGGCAAATACTTTGCCACATTATAGACGGGTAGGATCACCGATACTTTCGGCACATAATCTATGTGGTTTTGCACAATAATTTTCGTCGTCATATTTTTCTCTCCTGCTGCGTTTTGTCCCTGAATAAGCTGATGATTTCCGTGTGCCGTTTCTGCGTCTTCAAGCTTCATGTTAAACTCCTTTTATTTAATTTTCTGTTATTTGTACCTTCCGTAAGTCAATTTCTCAAATGTTTCAAATGCTCCCGCAATCGTTCGGTTCATATCGTAATATCTGTAGGCTCCCAAACGGCCGAGGAAAACGACATGGGGCAGTTTCTTCGCTTCCTCCAAGTATTGGTTGTATCTCGACTGGGTGCCCTCATTGAGTATGGGGTAAATTCTCTCATTGCGGCCGGCAGCGAAAGCTTCGGGATACTCATACGAAAGAACCGTCTTGTCTGATTTTTCATTCAGGAAATACTTATACTCGGTGATTCGCGTGAAATCATAGTTTTCCGGGTAATTGACGACAGGTGCATTTTGGTATTTCTCCATCTCGAGCGTTTCAAAACGAATGTCCAAACTACGGTAGGGCAATTCCCCATATCGGTAGTCAAAAAACTCATCGATAGCGCCCGTAAAAAATAATCTTTCGTATTGAATGGTCTCTCTAACAGACTGCCAGGACGCATTCAGACGGCATTCTATCAGCGGGTGATTCAGCATATTCTCAAACATCCGCGTATAACCTTCCTTGGGAATGGCCTGATATTTTTCCTGAAAATAGCGATCATCACGGCTGATAGAGACCGGCACGGATCCTGTCACGCTTGCATCAAGCTGTTCAGGGGTGGCATCCCATTGTTTGACGGTGTACCCCAGAAATACTTTCCTGTAAATATATTCAGCTAAAAAATTCAACTCCTTATCCTGAGTGTTTCGCAGCTCTAAAATGGGAACTTTCTTGTTGTATCCGAATTCGTCAATGAGCTTGATTTCCAACCGTTCAGCTAACTTCGGTGGAAATGCCTTATAGAGAGAATTCAAATTAAACGGGATGGGAACTTCGATGCCGTCAATAATTCCCAATACATTGTGCATAAACGGACGCCATTGTGTGTATTGAGAGAGATAATCCCAGATTTCTTTGGAATTTGTCCTGAAAATATGCGGACCGTACTGGTGAACCGTAATACCGTTTTCATCCTTAAAATCATAACAGGTGCCTGCTATATGATTTTTGGAATCAATAATCAACACTGCCTCGTTCAATTCATTGGCAATCCTGTTTGCCAACACGATGCCGGACAACCCGCATCCCACTATGAGATTTTTAATCATTTCCCTTTACCGTAAGATTTTTCTAGTTCTTTAACCTCGAATTCCAGACACTCGCATTCCTCCTGTAAACGTACCGGGTATTCCCATATGTACCTCAGTCTCTCACCCAGTCCCATTTTCGCGCCGCGTCTCCCGATTTCAGCGGAACAAGGCAAGCCCCATCTTATCAACTTTTCCGCGTACTTGTGTCCACTAATAAGGCGCAATTTGTAGAGCAGCCAATACCTGAGTCGTCTGGCTTTGCTGATTTTTTTCGTTTTTTTGTTTGTATCCATGATTCTCGTTCTCTGTAAAATGTCTAATGAGGATCTTTATCAGACTGTCTGCTCCTCCTCCATCATCGTTTCTTGAAAAAACGGAAGTCCTCTATCACGAAATGACCGCACAGCCCGCCCCAGTCATCATCCTTCTCCGGAATGATGCTCTGTTGCCCCTTCTGCTGCAGATGCCAGGCCGCCGAGATGCCGGCTATACCTGCACCCAGCACGAGGTTACCGGGCGAAGTGGTCTCCATGTTCGTTGATTTGCTTCACGCAGAAGTCGTACATATCTTCCGTAGTAAGAACTGTTTTATACCATTCCACCGTCTTGTGCACCGCCTCCTGCAGCCCCCACTTGGCTTCCCATTGCAGCATCGTGTACGCCTTGGTCACATCCAGATTCAGCAGCGTATTCTCATGCACAGC
>CANPXA010000014.1 GCA_947585525.1 uncultured Akkermansia sp.
GCGGGCGCTGCGCATGGTAGGACGGTTCGTTTCTTGCCAGCGGCACAAAGCAACGCGCGCGTTGAGGGTTCCGCTCAGCGGACCCGTAGCGGCATTCAGCGAAGTCATCCACATCGGGACAGGAATGATTCCCGGTCGCCGATGAGGGCAGCAATTGACCGCAATCTCCCGGCAGGCGACCTCGCGCTCCCAATCGTTGATTTCCTCCTCGTCGCGAGAATAGATCACAGCACGGGAACCCTGAGCCAACCGGCGCTGGATGGCGGCAGCCTCCTGCATTCCTTTCACGCGCACCAATCCGATCAGGGGCAACCTCATTCCATGCCGCAAAACGGGACTCTGCGGAGTAACCTTACTGATGAGACCCGCACTCCAGAGCTGAGTTCCCGGCTCCGTGCCGCGGGGTTTGACCCACCATTCCTCTGTCTCTGTCTCCGGCGGAGATGCCAGCAACTTACGTTCCTCATCGCTCAGGGGGGTAGAGATGGGGCCCAAATCTGCCCCCTCCAGCCAGGTCGGCTTTGCCTCCACACTTTCCACCGCATCCTCAATCGCCGAGCGGAAGGCGGGCATATCGTACAATTTCTCGTGCACCAGGATCACATGGGGACATGATGGACTCTGTCCGCTGCGGAAAAGACCGACGGAAACGAGCTCGCGAACAGCCTTCTGCCAAGCGCATGAGGAGGAAAGGTAAACTGATGGGCCGTGTGCCGGTGCGCAGAACACAGATGTCTGCGGAGCCTGCGTGCTGAGACGATGAGCCGTCTCCTGCGTTCCCTCGCAAAGCACAGCCTTCACCCTCGAGTCCGTCATGAGTCTCTGCCCGATCTCATTGTCCACGCAAGGCAGGAAAAACAACCGAACTCCGGCCTCCTCGAGCAATTCAGCAAAACGCTTTCCGAGCAGGGTCGTATAGGCAGTGGGTTTGTAGATGATGGTATTGCCGCCCGTCCATGCAGTTGCTATGGAATCAGCAGCCTCGACGAGCGGGTGAGCAGAACCCGTAGAAACGACAACGATACCGATGGGTTGTGGAGTAGCGCCATCCAGCAGGCCGTCCAATTCCACATCTCCGGAACTGTGGAAACGCAAAGCATCCACTGCATCACGCACCTCTCGCTCCGCGTCCGTCAACGTGAAGCCGGCATCCCGGGCCAGCAGAGCCGCCAATTCCACATGGCGTTTCTGCAAATCCTTTGCCGCCCGGGCTAGTGCCGCTCGGCGCTCTTCCTCTGACCTCCCACCCTGCCGGGACGCATCGAGAGCCATCTCCAGAACGCGCTCCACGGCTGCGTAGTCTGCGCTGAAGAAGCGGTAGTCCTCCAACCTGGGGACAGTGAGAGAACGATGGATGCAGATGAGTGGAGTCTGCAATCGCTCCCCCCCCACGACAAGAGGGATGGGTTCCTGAGCGCGCTCCTTTTCGGTCTTTGCGGCGGCGTAAAAACGGTTGACTTCCGCCCGATTGAGGAGGCGGCTCATGTTGCCGGGATGCCAATCCCCGATCATCATTGGCTCCGCCTGGCTGCGCGGTTCTATCGGGCTATTGGCCGCCATGAGGGGTTTGGACCTGCCTGACCAGTCCGCAGCCTGAACATCCGGCGCGTATCCCGCTGTAAGGAATCCTCCCGGACGCGACAATTCATGGATCACGGAGAGAAGGTGGCGTTCAAAAAGACGGCTTCCCGATTCTTCAGAGGCAATGCCCGAAAGCAAGTTCACTCTGCAGCCCAAATGAGCAAAGAACCTTCCCACGTGGTTTCCAAACCCGTAGAGCAATGACAGCTCCGGCAGTCCCTCCCTGCCCGCACGCACCCAACGCAACACTCCATAGCAAAGGTGTACCAAGTCCTGCGTTCCTATCAAGGGGGTAATCGCACCGGGCGAACTATCGATGGCCGCATTGAGCAAACGGGCGTAATTCACATCCACCTCCGTCTTTCCGGAGCAAAGCTGAGCCTGGGTCCCGTAGTAGGCGCAGCTGGCTCGTTCATCCTCCAACCAATCTCCTTTTATCAACACAACCTTGAGGGGAGCAGCGCCGCGCTTGGCCCTCATCTCAGCCCACTCGATGATCCCACGCAATACCCCCACACTCGTGTGCAAATACGCCGGCAACTCCAGCCGCACGTCTGCATCCCTCGTCTCCGGATGATCCAACACCAGTTTCACAGCATCCGCTACCAGCGGCAAGGTGTCCCCACAGTGCGGCTGAACAACGACGGGGCAGCCCCCGGCAGCTGTCGCCTCCTTCACGAGCGGGACGAGAAGTTCCGCCAAGCGTTTCGTACCGAACTCAGGAGACGCGGGTGAGATGCCCGGGCAGAGGCGATGGGTCTGCACCGCGATACCGACGCCGCGCTGTTTGGAGATGACAGCTCGGAGGTGTTGGGCATATAATTCGGCGCTTTTGTTGCCAAAGACGGCCGGGGATAGCGGGGAAAGGATAAGCCGTATGCCCTCCTTTTGGAAAGTTTCCGCACGGCGGCTGATCTTGTTCACCTGCGTGGGTAAAACGAGCTCCCCGAAGGTAGAGCGAAAGACGCGTTTCACCTCGGCTACAGCTGCAGACTGCATCCCACGGGGCGCCATTTCCGCCGCCTTGATGCGCAGCCTCCCCATCGAACTGAAAAAAGTAGGAACTCCGCCATGTTGCGCCACTAACCGCCTCAATTCCGCCACCGCCGCTTCCCCCTCTCCGGTCAGAACCCCGTCACACATCTCCTGCACAAACCGTCGTTCCCCGACGTCTTGCACTAACCTCGACATGGCAGAGAGAAAAATACGCTCTTCACTGCGTAAAAATTTCAGGGCAGCGACGTTTACGACACGAGCCATATCCATGGCGCGCTGAACCAGAGTCTGGTCACTCCACCCTTTATTACGGGCATCATCCAAAAGAGTGCGGATTTCGGTCTCCCCCATGTCGGTGTTCATTCTAGACCTTGAACTCATTGGATGCAAGTGCAAAATATCATTGACGAATCATAAGGCTCGGTGGTAAAGTAATCCCTGTATGGATACCTTCCTGCGCATTCTCTCCTCTATCACGGATGTCTTGCGTGCCGCCGACCTCCTGCCGGATTTCTCGTCCGCCCGTGGAATTTTCTGTGCCATCGCCTGGATCGCGACCCTGCTCACCCTCGGCAGCATGGTGCTTTCTTTCTTCATGGATTTCGGAGGGGACGCAGATGTGGACGTGCCGAGCGATACGCCGGATGGCGCGACGGGCGCCGTTTCCGTACGAGCCATTATCGGCTTCCTTCTGGGGCTGGGCTGGGGAGGCTACATCGCCGTGCAGATGGGTTGCGGTGTCCTTCCCTCCATCATCGCGGGTCTCGCCCTCGGTCTTCTGCTCTTCTTTATCATAGCCGGTCTCATGCGCCTCATTTACGGACTTAAATCCGACGGATCGCTTAACTACGCGGAGCTGGAAGGCGCCACAGGCACGGTCTATGTCACCATCCCGCCGCACGGCGAGCCGGGAGGGCAGGTGCAGGTATCGCACCCCAGCCGTCTTGTGACGATGGCGGCCGTGCAATTCGGCGATTCCCCTCTTCCCTCCCAAACCCGCATTGTTGTCGTGCAGGCCAGCACCACCTGCCTCACCGTCCGTCCCCTCACACCCACCAATTCCTAAAACAAACCCATGACTCCATCATTCATCACCCTCGCTCAGCAAACCGCGGAATTTCCATCCTCGGCTATCATCGGCATTCTTGTCATTGTCCTCGCTATCGTCGGCTCCGTAGCGTTCCTCTTCAGCCGTTACAAGATGTGTCCATCGGACAAGATTCTCATCGTTTACGGCAACGTAGGAGCAGGCCGATCCGCCAAATGCATCCACGGCGGAGCCACCTTTGTGATGCCTGTGATCCAAAGCTACGCCTTCATGGATCTCAACCCCATCAACATTGACGTGCCGCTCAAGGGGGCTCTCTCCAGCCAGAATATACGAGTGGACGTACCTTCCTCATTCATCGTAGGCATCAGCACGCAGCCCGAAATCATGCAGAATGCCGCGAGCCGTTTGCTGGGTCGATCCCGACAGGATATCCGGGACCTCGCCTCCGAGATCATCATGGGCCAGATGCGCGTGGTGATCGCATCCCTGACCATTGAAGAAATCAACGCTGACCGCGAGAAACTCATCAAGGGCATTACGGGCGGCGTGGATGTCGAATTGCACAAGGTGGGACTCTACCTCATCAATGCCAATATCACAGATATCCGCGACGCCTCCGGCTACATCGCAGCCCTGGGACAAGAGGCCGCCGCGCGGGCCATCAACGATGCCATGATCAAGGTGGCGGAGGAAACACGCCGCGGTGAGATAGGCAAAGCGGAAGCCCTGCGGGATCAGACGATTCAAGTGGCTCTCGCAAATGCCGCTGCCGTGGAGGGCAACAACGAAGCCGAGATGAAAGTGGCAGACTCCAATGCCAAGCTCAAAGTGCGCCAGGCAGAGGCTCAGCGTATCGCCCTCGTTGCCGAACGTGAGCAAGCGGCCAAGGCGGAGGAAGCCGGCTACATCGCCTCTCGTGAAGCGGAGATGAAACGCGCCGACCTCGAACGTGCCAAGCAAACAGCCAATGAAATCGTTGCCGCTGAAATTCTCAAACGCAAGCAGGAAATCGCCGCCGAAGCGGCCGCAGCCGTACGAGTGAAGGAAGAACAGGGTAAGGCGGATGCTCTCGTCATTGCCAAGGAGGCTGAAGGTAACGCCGCCATCAAACTTGCCAAGGGTGAAGCGGATGCCCTCCTGCTCAAGAAGAAGGCTGAAGGGGAGGGTCTGGAAATGGTCGGACGCGGACAGGCGGCTGCCATCCAGGCTGCACTTGAAGCGAAGGCTACCGGATTCCGCAACATCGTCCAAGCAGCCGGCGATGCCAAAGCCGCCTCCGGACTGCTCGTCACCGAGCAACTTCCTAAGATCGTGGAAACGCAGGCCTCCGCCGTGCGTGGGCTCACGTTTGACAAGGTGATCGTGATGGGAGGAGGTTCAGACACACAGAGCGGCACCGTGGGATCTTTTGTGCAGAATCTCGTCACGGGTACACTCCCGCTGCACGAGCTGGCATCATCCGTCGGCGTGGAGCTGCCGAATTACCTCGGAAAGAAAACGGATCCCGACAAGGAACAGCCTGCCCAGCCTCAGCCCAAGAAAAAGAGTTGATTCCCGGGTCAAACGCATTTGAGAGAAGTCAATCAACAGAAAAAAACTCTTATTGACTGATATCGTCGTTTATACGTATCAAAAATCATGATGACAAGCGGTCATCATGATGATAGCTCTCAAGAATCCTTCTCGTTCGCCAAATTCGCGGCGTAGCCGCCGAATTCTCCATATCGTAAATCAATTCATGGACGATGGACGATGTCGCAAAGCCTGCAGATCGGCATCGCGTATCAACAACCGGACTCACCACACATCACGCGTATTCCCGGAAATTCAGCTCCGCATCTCCGCGCGCAAGCGCGCTAAAATCCAAATCGTAAATCGTAATTCGTAAATCGTAAATAGGCAAACGCTCCGCGTTTGCCCGGGGTTACTGCGCGTAACTGTGCAGTGATGCTGCAGCGCCCGGCAGCAGATTGACCACGACAAAAGTGACAAGCACTGCCGCAAAAGCAACGAGCAATAACGTCCGTCGGGATTCCGGGTACCGAGCCGCGCTGTGGAAATAGAGCAAATAGAGCGACCATGTGATGAGCGACCATACTTCCTTGATGTCCCACGCCCAGTAGCGTCCCCACGCTGCATCCGCCCATAGCGCCCCGCTGCATAACCCCAAAGTGAGGAAGGGGAACGCAAGTTGCGCCGCTGCCTCTGCCGCACGTAGCTGCTCCTCCCTCCTCGCGCCGTGCGCCATTGCCGCGCTCACAGCCGAGAGTGCAAGCAGACCGTATGCCACGACATAGCTCGCCACATGCGGCACAAACCACGCAGATTGTAACGCCGGCGCCTGTCGCCAGCCTGCCTGCAGCGGCATACACAATGCACCGATGAGGGCAACGCTTGCCACCGCAGCCATCTGCGCACTCACAGGAAATCTCTGCACGCGCACGAGGAACGCCCATGCCGGGATAATAGCCAGAGGGAAGAAGCAAAGCACGTGTCGCATGTTGCCAAACGGCGGAGCCTGTGCCGCAACGGCATGAACCACGAACAACGCGGCACAGACACACCATCCCGCCACGAGCAACCGCACTGCCGCTCTCTCATGTCCCCTCCACTGCACACAGCTGCTTGCCGCGAAAACAGCTGCTGCGAACGCCGTCATAATGGTGGCTGCTGTCATCATGCTTCGCCTCCTTTCCTGCCGAAGCTCCATCCGAATGAGCAAAACACCAGTAGGATGCTGCCCACATAGATCCAAGGCCTTCCCGGCGCACGCCGCACCAAAAGCCTCACCTCATCCCCTTCCGGCGTGCAATCCATCAGGTAAATAAGACAGCCACCGCAGGCAACGGGATGGTTCACGCGAAGCAACTCCTCTCTCGTCGCTCCGCCCTCTTCCCCGACAACGCAGTAAACTCGGTACTCACGCACAGGAGCCTCCCTGCGAACCAGGACACGCATCTCCTCTCCCTTTCCAAACAGCAACGGTCGGGCGCCGGGTTCACGCCCATCCAGGCGCCAAATCTCGCCACCGAAGCGAAGGGTGTCCCCTTCCTGCGTTGCCTCACCGATGAGTTTGAATTGACCGTTCTTGTGTTTCATCACGGCATAGCTCTCCGGGGTATCGTAGCGTTCTACTTCCACCCGTCGCACGTCGAGGCGGAAGGGAAGGCCAAGTGGGTGGGCAGCACCTCTCTCCGAGGGGCTCGTTGCGCGCACGGGACAAACGACGTCACGACGCTCACTGAGAGCATAATCGACATAGACCCCCATCAGGATGATGGCCACAGCCGCGTGCATCCCCGCCGTCCAGAGTCCTCTTCTCATCGCGAGCACCGCCAGGTATCCGAAAATGACAACAAAGAGCACGCCGACAATGCCGAGGCAAGCCATTCCTGCCGCACCGAATACCATCAATCCACCTATCCGGACAAACTCCGCAGCCTTTGAGAAAAAATTCCAAGCCGCAACGGCTCCTGCCACGCAGAACATGATACTCAGCAGCCCCGCAACCAGCCTCCATAAGTGTCCGAACGCCTTATATCCCGCCGCCACGGCGCAGATGACAGCCCCGACAGCTCCTATCACCACCATCACTCCGCCACGGAGAACCCGCGGCTCCCCGCCGTACGGCAATCCCCCAGCTACCATCAACAAACACGCCGCTGCCAACAATGCGACGGTCAGCGTGAGCAGCTTTCTTTTCATCATATCACCAATGCCACGAAAGTGAGAACACACCCATGAGCGAATTGTGTTCCTGCGTTCGATAAGTGCGGCTCATGTACAGCAGACCGGCGTAATAATCAATCCCGTGGTAAGAAACGCCGACCCCCAGTTGAGCCTCTGTTTGCCATGGCGTACGGCTGCAGGTTTGCTCAAAGTGATGAAAGACGCCTCCATCAATCGTCAGATCCCGAGCCACATATCCTCCCATTACCGATGCCAGCATAAAATACGACAACTTATCGCGCTGATACGAGGGTTTCTTGATCACGTTGATCCCAAAATTGCCCGCGCCATCGTCAGGAGTACTCATAGACGGCGGCAAGTTACGTCCCACCCGAAACACGAGTCCGACCCAGCCGGACATATCAAAGGTACCCACCGATTCCTTCACTTGGAACACCCCATCCGTCTCCCATCCGTGAGCGAGCTCGCCCTCCAAAGCCCGGATCCGAAAATCCTGGCGCGATGTCAGCTGCACCGTCACCTCCGAGTGAATTTGATCATTCCAGCCGTACCACTTTTCCATGTGCAGCATCTCGTGCACCGCATTCTGCGTACGCTCAGCCAACGATGCGTTCCCTGTCACTCCCAATTGAAGCTCCGTCGCGCACCCCCAATTCTCTCCGCGCGCCAGATACGCCGCGCCGAGAGCCGCGTACCCACAATAGGGATGTTGCCCGGGTATGTCCCCAGACGCATGGGCTTCAGGCGTGTAAATATTCTGCATGATGCTGATGCCCCATGCGTCACCGTTCTTCAGATCCTGCGCATAATCCAACCGTGTGCCGTGCGAAAAATTGCGATCGTAACCGGAAATGGAATCGTTCTGAAATATCCCGCGAAAGTGATGCCTCGGGGTTGCATCATACCCCTCCGCTCCCGGTGGAGCTATCGGGTTGAAATACCCTGCCAGTCCCGCGACGGCAGAATAGACGATGACGGGCGTCATTCCCATGCCCGTAGCCTACTCTCCCCTGCTCTTTCCGTCAAGCTCAAAAAAAACGGGAGCCTCACGACTCCCGTTTTCTGACACTTGTTGTACCCTTCAGATCTTACCGAAGAGAGTCTTGCCCTCGGAAAGCAAATCCGACGTAGCAACCTTCAGGCGGTCACAGATACCTTGCTCGCCCTTCTTCAGGTATGAGCGAGGATCGTACACCTTCTTGTTGCCCACCTCGCCATCCACCTTCAGCATGCCGTCGATATTTTGGCACATATGGAGGACGATGGGCTTCGAGAAGGCATACTGCGTGTCCGTGTCGATGTTCATCTTCACCACGCCGTAAGAGATCGCCTCTCGAATGTCGCAGAGATCCGATCCGGAGCCACCGTGGAACACCAGACGCATATCCTTGCCATGCTTGTCCATCACCGCTTTCTGCCCATCACGCAAAATCTTCGGCTCCAATTTGACCGCACCCGGCTTGTACACGCCGTGCACATTACCGAACGTCGCAGCGAGCATGAACTCGCCCAGCCCGTTGAGGGTCTCATAAGTGAGCAACATATCCTCCGGGGAGGTGTAAAGCTTGGCAGCATGCTGCCCGCTGTTGTCCACACCATCCTCCTCGCCGCCCACAACGCCGATCTCAATCTCCAGCACGATACCAACCTCAGCGCACTCCTTGAGCATCTGCTTGGAAATCTTCAAGTTCTCTGCCATCGGCAGTGCACTTGCATCGAGCATGTGCGAGTTGAACAACGGACCTTTACCTTCCGCTATACGTCTCTTCGATTCCGCGATCAACGGGCGGAGGAAACTGTCGATTTTATCCGCCTGGCAATGGTCCGTATGGAGAGCTACAAGCACATCATACTTTTCCGCCAAACGGTGTACCGCCTCAGCCAGGACAATGGCTCCGGTCGCTGAATCCTTCACCGCCGTCCCGGATGCAAACTGTCCGCCGCCAAGCGATATCTGGATGATCCCGTCCGACTTCGCCTCGGCAAATGCTTTCAGCGCGCCGTTGATCACTTCAATTGTCGTCACATTCACGGCCGGATAGGCGTAGCCTTTCTCCTTTGCCGTGTTGAGCATCTTGATGTATTGTTCTTGTGTTGGTACTGGCATGGTACTTCTTTTTATGGTTGGAAATTGTGCGTTCTCCCCGCATGGGGCCCCGCTCGGCACGCATCATACCACACCTCCCCACCACACGCAAGCACAATCAATAACCTGCCAGGGCAATGTGGATCGCAAAATTAAATGCAAAAGGTTCTTGGCACGAAAAAGGGTGCCAAGAAGTTCAAAGTATGCTAGAGTCATTTCTCTACAACAAACCCAGACACTGTGAATCAAGACACCCAAACACATTGTAACTCCGTTGCCCGAAAAGGCAAGCATATTACCTCACACGCGGCTCCATAAAATCTCTTCTGGGCTCATTCAACTCATTCCCCATACGATTTCCACGGATGGAATTTTCCTATGGCCTCAACTCTTTCTGTCATATGTTGCATTTATTCTTGCAATCCACATTGCCCTGAAGTGGAGGGAAATACACTTGACGCCCATGGGTTGAATGGCGTAGAATGAGGTACCTCGTCGAGGGAATTCATATGCAAAAGGCGCAAAAAAATATCGTATGTCTTAAGTGGGGAACAAGATATCCAGCTGAATACACAAACAGGCTTTATCGATCGGTCAAACGGCATCTGTCGCAACCGTTTCGTTTTGTCTGTGTGACGGATAATCCGCAAGGATTAGAGGAAGGAGTAGAAGCGGTTGAAATCGCGGAAAATCCGGGATATAGTGCAGACCAATGGCCAAATATATTTATCAAGTTATGCTTGTTTAAGGAGGGGTTTGCAAATTTAGTGGGGCCGACCCTCTTTTTCGATGTGGATGTGGTGATCATGAAAGATTTGGATTGTTTTTTTGATTACATGCCCGGGAAGAACTGTATCATTCACAACTGGCTGCCATGGCGTAAAACTTTATTTCGCGGATTGCCACACATAGGCAACTCATCCCTCTTTCGATTCGAAGCCGGCAAATCTGGTTACATCTATGATACTTTCATACGCGAATTCCAGCAGGCGAATGACCGCTCGCTATACTCCACAGAGCAAGCCTTCTTGACTCACGCAATGAAGGAAGTCCATTGGTGGCCCAAAGAGTGGGTACTCAGCTTTAAACGCCATTGCATCCCCTCTTTCCCCATGAATCTCCTGCGCACCCCCCAAAAACCCGATACAAAGGTCCTCGTCTTTCACGGTCTGCCCGACCCTGATCAAGCCCTTGAGGGATTTAGCGACGGTGTGTTGCACCACCGCTCCCTTCCCGCCCCTTGGATTGCCGACTACTGGCACTGAAACCCGAAATATCACTTACCGTTCCTGAAATTGTACCTTAAAGCCGCTAGTAAATTCCACGCACAGAGAGCATTGATCCGAATCACCAACCGTGAATCATTCACCATCTAATTGAGGATCGGGAATAACAGGGCGAAGAACTTCGTAAACAAGAGTTCCAGACTCTTTACCCGATGCTCACGGCGAGGACGTAGAGGATGGCATGGAGAGAGGCGAGACCGAGCAACGCATTCATGCGCTTGTCAGCAGGTGTGCGCATCAGCCCGTGCATGAGAAATCCTCCTACAAGCAGAGCCGCGAGCCAACACCAATTCCATCCCACCCCGGGAAGCACCTCCGCCAGATGCCGAACCACAGCATACGGCGCCACCAGAAACGCCATCGCCAGTCCACGCGCTCTCCTATCCCCCAACCGAACGGCCAAAGTGCGCTTGCCGGTCGTTGAATCTTCCGCCCGATCGCGTATATTGTTCACTTCGATGAGCACACAGGAGAGCAGACCGCAGATGGTGCCGAGCATGAACGCAGCGGCGTAGATGGGCGTATATTCCTCCTGCCAGCCAATCTGCACATACACCGTTCCCATTACCGCCACCAAACCAAAAAACAACAGCACGAAGAGCTCTCCCAACCCGTGGTATGCTAGGGGAAACGGACCTCCCGTGTACAGATATGCACACAACAAACACGGCAATCCGATAGCTACAATTCCCCAACCCTGCGCCGAAATCAACGGGATGGCCGCCACCGCCGCCAGAACCATGAAGCAAAGCGCCCAACACTTCACCGCGAAGCCGTTCATGCGCCCCCCTGCTGTAATGCGCATCGGTCCCTGCCGACGTTGTGTATCAGCGTGCCTCCCCGCATCCAGCGCATCGTTGAAGAGGTTGCAGGCTATCTGGATGCATGCGCAACTGAGCGCGGTGTAAATAGCCAGGGAGCCATCGAGTCGGACGGTCTGATCAACCCCGACAGCACTAAAGTGGCTCACCACCGTGCAGCCGGCCCATACGGCCACCAACCCGGCGGGGAGTGTCTTCGGACGGGCTGCTAAAAAGATGGATGAAAGAGTGTTCATTATTTTTTGCGAGGATAGTGACGAAAACCTCCGCGAGCCTCGCGTGCCGGATCGAAGAGGCGGTCGAGTCCGCTGTTTTTGATGAGGAGAGTCTGTTGCATGAGATACCCGAGTTTGCCGTGAGGCCACCCGCGCTGCGCAAACCAGTCGAGGTATTCGTTTGGCAAGTCGCTGATAGGACACCCTCTTGGGGGAAAATTCTTCGGTCCGTACATCCCGAAAGGCATAAAGGTCTCCGCTATATTTCTGAGCAATTCTTGCAGCTCCTCAGCGGTCGGTATGCTTGCTTCTTCCATAGCGGTTCATTCCTCTCGCCCCACCACACTCCATCCCAAATTCTCCCCTGCATCCATCGGCACAACCTTCTGTCCATACCCTCGATAACACTCCGGCACCGCCATCACCTCATCCCTCAGGACCACCACCTTCCCCGGCACCTTTAATCCGTATATGCGGCGCGCGTTATCACTCACAAATGCTTGCAGCTTCTCCAAAGCCCCGTGCTGAGCAAAGAGTTGCGCAAGCCTTGGCAAGGCAACCGGCGCACTGAAGATACCTGCCGCACATCCGCAACACTCCTTTGCTTCTTGCGGATGGGGTGCTGAGTCGCTCCCAAACATGACCTTTTCGCTCCCCCCTAAAGCAGCGGCCAACAAAGCTTCCCTGTCCGCCTCCCTTTTTGCTATCGGCTTGCAGAAAAGGTGGGGGTTCAGTTTGCCTCCCACCACATCGTCCAGCGTGAGCAACAGGTGGTGCAGCGTTATGGTGGCGCAGAGATTCTCGTACTCCTCCAGCAGTTTGAGAGAAGCCGAAGTCGAGATATGCTCCATACAGACACGCAACCTCGGGTATTTTTCGGCCAACGCGCGGTATGCCGGCAGGAACTCCTCCTCCCGATCCAGGACAAAACCATGAGTCTCGCCATGCACCAAGAGAGGGATCCCCAGCTCCTCCATCACGCGCAGCGTGGACTCGGCTGCCAGCACGTCACTCACGCCGGCATCGCTGTTCGTCGTGACCCCGGCCGGATAGAGTTTGATTCCAAAGAACCCCGGGGTTTCCTTTGCTCTTCGCAACTCCTCTTCACCGTACTCTCGGAAAAATAACGTCATCAACGGGAGAAAATTCTGTTTCCCCATCGCCTCCCGTACTCGCCCCTCGTACTTCTTCATAGCCTCGACATCCGCCACCGGGGGCACCAAATTGGGCATCACCACGGCTCCCGCAAAATATGCTGCACTCAGAGGAGTCACCAACCTCATCATCTCACCATCTCTCACATGCAGATGCATGTCAAGCGGCGATGTAATTCTCACTTCCATGCCCTCATCCTACCACAAACAGACTCCCCATGACAAGCGCGGAAATTCAAAGTCCTTCGACGGTTCGTACCGGTAGGAAGGCGACCAACGCCGGGATCTGACGTACCTACGGACATCTTATGATTGAGACCCGCTTAATAACTGACCAACTCGTGGACACGGAGCCCTCGCGAGACAAATTTTCCAATAGGATTGCGGTGGATGCTTGCCATGGAGGGGGATGGTGTGGTAGAATGAGCGTATGCGGCGTATCGTGCAGACAGTGATGATAACTGCAGTGGCTCTGCTATGGGGCACTGTCGGGGAGGTGTATGGGGTAACGATGGCGAAGCAATCTGCAGATGGGAAGTGGGCGATGGTTCCGCTGGCAGACGGGTTTGATTATCCGGTAGGCAAGCCGAATGGGGAAGGTTATTACAAATCGCGCGGACTGAGGCTCAACATACCGAGGCACATGGGAGAGGATTGGAATGGCAACGGAGGAGGCAACTCCGACAAAGGAGACCCCGTGTACACGGTTGGAACAGGGCTGGTCACCTATGCCTCAGATGCGCGAGGAAGATGGGGTAAGGTTGTGATTGTAAGACACGCGTTCAGAGAGCCGAAAACAGGAAAGGTGCTTTGCTGTCAGACCTTGTATGGGCACCTGGATCGGATTGATGTGCGCCTCGGCCAGATTGTAAGGCGCGGGGATCAGATAGGAACTATCGGCACGAACAGGGGGATGTACCCGGCACACCTGCACACGGAACTACACTTCAATGTGCTCGTGAACTGCGGGCAACAGGGAATACCTAAGACAGCGCGCAATTACGGACATCTCACGCGTTTCATCGAGCACTACCGGCGGCTCACGCCGGAAAGCAAGGAGGTTCGTCTTCCGATAGGATGTTTCCTGCCGTATAAAGACACGGAGGGATTGTGATGAAGACCTGTCTCTTTGGTGGGGCGTTTGATCCGGTTCATTCCGGGCACCTGATGATAGCGAGAGCTGTGATAGAAAGCTGCAAGCCGGAGCGATTCGTATTTTTGCCCGCAGCCTGTTCACCCTTCAAGATAGGGCAACGCAACCTTTTCACGGCAGAGGAAAGGATGGAAATGCTGCGAGTGGCGGTGCGGGAAATGGAGCACGCCGAAGTCAGCGACCTGGATCTCAAGCTGCCTCCGCCGAGCTGGACTTGGCGCCTGGTTGAACACTGGAAGAAGGAGAACCCGGGAGAACAGCTGTTTTGGTTGCTGGGAATGGATGAATGGAACGAGCTGCACCGCTGGAGCCGACTCGACCGGCTGAGCTGCGAGCTCACGTTCATTGTCTGTCAACGCAGTGAGAAAAAAGCCGTTCCCCGACCGGGGATACGGGTTGTTTTCATGGAATGTCCGGAGCATCCGGCCTCGTCCTCAGAATTGCGCAGGCTACTGGAAGAGGGCAAGCCTGTGCCCCCCGGCTGGTTACCGGAAGCTGTACTCACGCTCATACGAAAGTACTTGGCAGGGAGAGGATGAGACAGCGAATCAGGGGGATTCTCAACGGATGCGTTTAAGCAGCCAATGAAGGAGGGATGAGATGGGGAGACGTTCCTGCTGCATGGAGTCACGGTGACGGACGGTGACGGTATCCTTAAGGGAGGGGTCATGCTCATCGCCTTCACCGAGGGTCTCAAAATCGACCGTGATACAGAAGGGCGTACCCACTTCATCCTGGCGGCGATAGCGACGCCCCACTGCTCCGCTCTCATCGTAAAAGACGTTCATGTAGGGACGCAACATCGCCTCAATCTCATGGGCGATGCGCACCTGCTGCTCATTTTTCTTGAGCAGAGGAAACACAGCTGCCTTAATCGGAGCTATACGAGGATGGAAGTGCAACACCGTCCGAACATCACTTTTGCCGTCCTGTCCCAACTCCTCCTCATCGTACGCCTCGCAAAGAACGGCGAGCACCGTGCGGTCACAGCCGGCAGAGGGTTCAACAACGTGCGGTATGAAACGCTCGCGTGTACTCTCTTCAAAGTATTCCATAGGCTTGCCGGACCCCTCTTGGTGCCGCGTAAGATCGTAGCAGGTGCGGTACGCGATACCCTGGAGCTCCTGCACCCCGAAGGGGAAGGCATATTCCAAGTCATAGGTTTTCTTGGAGTAAAAGGCTCGCTCGCCATCCGGCACATCGAGGATGTGAATCTTATCTCGCGGAATGCCAATGTTTTCGTAGAAACGCAAACATATCTCAAGCCACTCATCCGTCAAGCGCAAGCCGTCCTCCTCACGACAAAAATATTCCACCTCCATCTGCTCAAACTCACGGGAGCGGAAGGTGAAGTTACGCGGGTTGATTTCGTTGCGGAAGGACTTCCCGATCTGCGCAATGCCGAAGGGCAGTTTCATGCGCGAGGAATCCAAGATGTTCTTGTACTGGCAAAATATGCTCTGAGCCGTCTCCGGACGCAGCCAACCGATACTGGATGGATCGCTGTCATCCGCTGCAGCGCCGATCCTCGTGCGGAACATGAGGTTAAATGAACGAGCCTCTGTTACGAGCGAGCCATTGGCCGGATTGTATCGAGTTGTCTCTTTGACCTCTTGTGTGCTCTCTCCCAGCAATTCCACTTGGACTCCTTCCGGTACGGCCTTTCCCATGAGCTGTGTGTAATACTGCTTGGCACCCTTGCGTGCCGTTTTCGCGTCCTTCTCCTCCACGCTCGGCACCAACATCGAATACTCTTTCTGCGTGCTCCAACTGCCGTCCGAGAGCCGGGCTCCCTTCCACCAAAAAGCGATGCCGCTCTGCGGCGGTATCTGATCCGCGCGAAGCCGCTCCTTGCTCAGTAAACAATCGCAAAGAGGATCTGAAAAACCGCCCACATGGCCACTGGCAACAAGGACCGAGTTATGCGTCAGAATAGCGCCATCCATCCCAACGATATCCGGCCGCTCCTGCACATTCACCCTCCACCAGTAGTCCTTCACATTGCGTTTGAGCTCCACTCCGAGCGGACCGTAGTCCCAGCAACCGTTCAAGCCCCCGTATATCTCGGCGGCTTGGAAGATGAATCCCCTGCGCTTGCAGAGGCTGACTATTTTTTCCATGCGTTCCGGGTCGGTCTGTGTGCGGTCTGCCATAGCGCCCTCCATTCTATCGCATCCTCTTGTATTTGCAAGCGCAAAGAAGTACAGCAAAATCCGACTTGCCAATGAAGCAGGGTAGTGGTAGAATGCGGCTCACGCAGACGAACAGATTGCAGCTATGAAAAAACCGACACTCCTTGTATTAGCCGCAGGTATGGGCAGCAGATACGGCGGATTAAAACAGCTTGACCCCATGGGGCCCAACGGAGAGGTCATCCTCGATTATTCGGTCTATGATGCCATACGTGCCGGCTTCGGGAAAGTGGTCTTCATCATCCGAAAAGACTTTGAGGAAGCTTTCAAAAGCCAAGTAGGAGCCCGTTTCGCCGGCAAAATTGAAGTGGATTACGCCTTCCAGAGCCTGGATGACCTGCCGGAGGGGTACAGCGTGCCGGAGGGAAGGGTGAAGCCCTGGGGGACGGCGCACGCGCTGTTGGCGGCTAGAGAGGTGGTGCACGAGCCATTTGGCGTGGTGAACGCCGACGATTTTTACGGGGCCGATGCATTTTGTCGGGCAGCGGAGTTTTTGACCGCAGAGTCAGCTGCGGATGGAAAAGAGCATTACGCCATGATCGGCTACCCCCTCAAGAACACATTGAGCGATCATGGGGATGTTAACCGTGGCATCTG
>CANPXA010000015.1 GCA_947585525.1 uncultured Akkermansia sp.
CGAACCCGGAAGTGAAACATTGGCGCGTCGATGATAGTCGGACGCTAGGTCCCGCGAAAGTAGATCGCCGCCAGGAATCATGCAGCCCGTAGGGTAACCCCCTGCGGGCTGCGTCGTTTAGAGAAAGAGAGAGAGACTGTTTACGAATTACGAATTACGAATTACGAATTGGATGTTAGCGCGCTACGCGCGGAATATGCAATGCACAAGCATCGGTGGTGGGGAAAATCAACAGCCTTGTGTAGTTAGAAAGGTGTTGTTTGCGTCATGCCATCTTGACTCAGCACCGCCCCATCGGGGTCGTCGATCGCTTTGCCGAGTCGTCAATGGTTTGACATTTTGTTGGGCTTACTTCCTTTATCTCTTGGAAATGCGCTGGGGAATGGGTTGAATGAGCCCAGAGAAGATTTTATTGGGACACATATGGGAGCACGTCGGTCAATTTAGATAAAGTAAGCGTAAAAATTTGTCATGAGGCTTGCCAAAAAGGGATGGATGTGTCTATAATGAACGGGAGCTGATGAAACTTAACCCAAGAAAAAATGAGCAACGAAGCAAATGACCAATCTGTAAAGCCGGCGCCGGTTCCGGAACCGGCACCGTCCTCCGACACACAGAATCGACTGAGTGCCGCGCGAGAGTTCGCAAGCGAGCAATACGAAAAATTGCGCCGAGCCACCGCTGATCAAATGGAAAACGTGCGCCGTTATACAAAGGACGCCCGTCGTCAAATCAATGAAGGGTGGGATGTGACCCGGAACAAGGCGAAAGACTTGCATCGCGCGGGAGAGGAATATGTGAAAGCGAATCCGACCACGAGCGTGCTGGGTGCGCTGGGAATCGGGTTAGTTTTAGGACTTTTGCTGGGAGGACGTCGCTGATAATGGCATTGTCCATGGACGCCGAGGCAAAAATATGAGCGAAAAAGAATTACCGGAGAAGCCGAGCACGCTGCGAGAACAGAGTGGAGCTGTTGTCGGCGGTGTACGTGGAGCCGTACTGCATACGATGCGGCACGTTGAAGCCTTGGGCGAGTTGCTCCAGGTGGAACTGCAGCAGTACGGACAGAGGCAGCTGCGGCGTGTGACCTGGACACTCGTCGGAGTGGCCTTGTTGCTCTGCGCTTACATGATGCTGTGCTTCTTTGCGGTGACTGTGCTGCAGCAGTATTTGAAACCCATGTGGGCAGTGCTTGCCGTCGTGGTTTTCAACGCACTCATCGGGCTGATAGCTCTCTTGGTAGGGGTGTGCAACAAGCCTGTCGGTGTGGTGCCTGAGACCCTGAAAGAATTCAAAACCGATTTAGAATGCGTCAAACTTTATCTGAAAGGAAAAGAGAAATCCTGATGAGATCCGCGGAATCGCGTGTAGCGGTCACGGAGGCGATGGAGGAAGCTATGGATGGCGCTCGTGGAGTGTACGAGCGTTTCAGTTTGCCGCGTGGATATGTGAAAGCCGGGGTGGTGGCAGCTGCCGGATTGGTGGGGACGTTGGTGCTTCGACGACTCTTTTCGACAGGGAGTCGGAGGATAGCCGCGGCACCCGGAACAATTGCCCCCGCGCACAATGGAACGGCATTGCTTTATTTGGCGATCCAAGTGGTCTCTGCATTGTTGTTGCCATGGGTGAAGAGTCGGCTCGAGGGAGCAGAGTGGGGTGAAATGGTGAAGAAGTGGCATCCCTCACACATATTTTTCCGTTGGTTGGGACTGGAGAAGTGAAGAATGATACCGGCTGCGTACAGGATAGGAGATTCGGATGTGCGTCCTTGGGGGAGCTGGGTGGTGTTGGACAAAACTCCGCAGTTAGTCGTTAAGAAGCTCATTGTTGCTCCCGGTGAGCGGATTTCTCTGCAGCGCCACAAGTTTCGTTCGGAGAGATGGATCGTGATGCAAGGAGAGGCGCAGGTGCAAAAGGGGGAGGAGACGCTTATGTTGCGAGCGGGGGACGGTGTTCTGATCCCGCAGAATACGAAGCATCGGCTGAATAACTCCGGAGAGGGAGAGTTACTCGTGCTCGAGATCCAATTTGGGGAACTGCTTAGCGAGGACGACATCGAACGGCTGGAAGACGATTACGGAAGAAATGAAAAAAACGTTGATTGAGCGTAGAATGTTGAAAAAATAATAAACAGTGGGGAAATTATCGTTTGCAGGCAAAGAAAATCATACCGGGAGAAACGAGCGAAAATGCGTTGAAGGACACTAATTTGTCTTGAAAACGATGTTTTTTCATGTCATATTGGCGCGAGCTTAAAGAGCATGTCAGATCACAAAGAACGCAAAACTCTCGAAGAACGGAATCAGGCTAGTGACTTGGAGCGGCTGAGGCATTCCTGCGCACATGTGTGTGCAACGGCTATTTGTCGCATATGGCCGGAGGCGCAGTTGGCCGCAGGTCCGGCTGTGGAGAATGGGTTTTATTACGACATTGACTTGGATCATCATATTTCCTCGGAAGAATTTGAATTAATTGAAGAGGAGATGCGCAAGGTGGTGAAGGAGAATGTGCCGTTCGAGAAGACGGTGGTGAGTCGGGAGGAGGCAATGCGTATGGCGGAGAGCGGAGAGCTGGGGAGCGTGGGTCCGCGCAGCGTCCCTTCCAAGTACAAGGTGGATTTGCTTTCCCGCATCCCGGAAGATGAACCCATTTCCATTTACCGGAACGGTGATTTTACGGATTTGTGTGCCGGACCGCACGTGGCTCGCACGGGAAACTGCAAGGCATTCAAGATCATGAGTGTGGCTTCCGCCTACTACCAAGGGAATGCCGATGGCCCGCGCTTGCAGCGTGTGTACGGCACCTGCTTCCCCAACCGCACGCAGTTGGATGAACACTTGGCCCGACTCGAGGAAGCGAAGAAGAGGGATCACCGCAAACTCGGGCGTGAACTGGGACTTTTTGCAATTGACGAGCTGGTAGGGCAGGGACTGGTGCTCTGGAAGCCGAAGGGAGCCATTATACGGCGCGAGCTGCAGGACTTTATCACCGAAGAGCTGGATCGCATCGGCTATTCTCAGGTGTTTACACCTCACATCGGCAAGCTGGACTTGTACATGACGAGCGGTCACTGGGAACACTACAAGGAAAGCCAGTTTTCGCCGATACCGGATCCGGATGACTTCAAGAAATTGCGCGATGAGGGAACAAGTTGTGCGGAGCTGTTCAACGCCTTAGATACAGGGACAATCGCCGGTTTCATGCTCAAGCCGATGAATTGCCCGCACCACATACGCATCTACGCCAACGAGCCGCATTCTTATCGGGACTTACCCGTGCGCCTCGCGGAGTTTGGCACGGTGTATCGTTGGGAGCAGAGTGGCGAGCTGGGCGGGATGACTCGAGTGCGTGGCTTTACCCAGGACGATGCTCATATCTTCTGCCGCCCGGATCAGATTAAACAGGAGGTCCAGCAGTGCATCGGCATTGTCAAACATATCCTCGGTACCTTGGAGATGACGGATTTCAGAGTGAGACTCTCCCTGAGAGACAAGGACTACAGTGACCCGAAATATGTGGGAAGCACGGAGAATTGGAAACTCTCGGAACAGGCTTTGCGCGAGGTGTTGCAGGAGGAGGGGTTTGACTTCATCGAGGTGGAAAACGAGGCGGCTTTCTACGGACCGAAAATCGACTTCATTGTACGGGACGTGATCGGTCGCGATTGGCAATTGGGCACGGTGCAGGTGGATTACAACTTGCCGGAACGATTTGATCTCACATACACAGGAGCCGACAACAAACCGCATCGACCCGTGATGATTCACCGAGCTCCCTTTGGTTCCATGGAGCGCTTTACGGGGTTGCTTATCGAGCACTTTGCCGGCAAGTTCCCGACTTGGCTGGCTCCTGAGCAGGTACGAGTGCTGCCCATATCCGACAAGGTGGCGGAGTATGCCGAAAAGGTTCGCTCCAGACTGGCAGAGGCGGGGATACGGGTGCGAGTGGATGCGGATGCCGATAAAATAGGAGCCAAGATACGCAAGGCTCGCTTGGAGCGGGTTCCGTATATGCTCGTGGTGGGACAGAGAGAGGCAGAGGAAGGAAAGGTCGCGGTGAGACATCGTGACTTGGACGTGCTAGGGACGGTGGATTTGGAAGATTTTTGTCAAACGATCCATGAGGAGATCAAGAAGAGACTCATAGCGCCGGTTCCGGGTGCTGAGAAACAAACGTCCGCTTCCTGAATCCGAAAATGATTTTTCTCTCTATCTGAATACACAACCTTACCAACTTAACTACACACCTCACGTGCCGTTACCACCCAAAAAACCAACCAACAACAACACCTCTCGCAACAATCGTCGAGAGTCATTCAACAAAACCCCGCAAATTCGCGTCAACGAGCGCATACGAGCTCCTCGCGTACGCGTCATCACGGGAGATGGACGACAACTGGGAGTGATGCCCACGAGGGAGGCCTACACGAAAGCTAAAGAAGTGGGGCTGGATCTCGTGGAGGTGGCGCCCAATGCGGATCCCCCTGTCTGCCGTATCATTGATTACGGCAAGTTCAAGTACATGCAGGCCAAGCAGCAGAAGAACAATCGTTCTCGTACCGTCCGCATGAAAGAGATCAAACTGCGCATTGGTACCGATGTGAACGATTACAACGTCAAAATGGCTCGTACGGAGCAATTCCTCGACCATGGCCATAAGGTGCGTTTTCAGCTCCGTTTCAAGGGACGAGAGAATGCCCACCAACAAATGGGGCTTGAGGTGATGGCCAAGGTGGTGGAGGATATGAAGACGATGGGACGTGTTGATCAAGCTGCCCGACTTGCCGGCAACACCGTGAGTATGGTGCTTTCGCCTCTTCCGGAGGGTCAGAGGGTCAAGAAGTTCAAGAAGTATGAGGAAGAGGATTTCGATACGGAATCCGAGGAATTCGATGCAAAAGACGAGGCGTGAACGAGTGAACGGGAACCCTGGGAAACATACACAGAAAAGAGAGCAATGGATCCGATTTATTATGCCATATACGGGATGTTGCTGCTGCTTTCCGTGTTTGGTTTGAAGGTGGGGGTGAGCAATGATGCGGCGAATTTTTTAAATTCATCGATCGGATGTAAAGCCGGCAGTTTTTACACGGTGGTGGCGGTGGCCGCGGTGGGAGTGTTGCTCGGGGCAAGTTTTTCGAGCGGGATGATGGAGGTGGCTCGCAGTGGGGTGTTTAATCCTCGGATGTTCAACTTCCATGAGGTCATGTTGCTTTTTTTGGCGGTGATGATATCCAACGTCATCTTGCTGGATGTGTACAATACGCTGGGATTGCCCACCTCGACAACGATATCGTTGGTGTTTGCGTTGCTGGGGTCGTCAATCGGGATGGCCGTGTATAGCAAGGACATCGCTACGGACGATGCCCCATTGGCAGCGTACATCAACACGAGCAACGCCTTCGCTATCGTGGTGGCTATCTTTGTCTCCGTTGTGATCGCGTTTACGTTGGGTTCATGCGTGATGTGGTTTGCTCGTCTGCTTTTCAGCTTCCGCTACAAGAGAGCCTACAGGTATATCGGACCCTTGTGGTGCGGCAGCGCCCTCACAGCTATCACGTATTTCGCTATTTTCAAGGGACTCAGAGACAGCTCGATGCTTTCCGACGAAACAAAGGCGTTGCTCAATGCCGATGTGGGAGTGACGATGGCGTGGTGTTGGGTCGCTTGGTTGGTGATCATGGCTTTCCTTCAGTATGTCTGCCGGGTCAACACGCTGCGCATTGCTGTGTTGAGCGGTACGGGAGCGCTTGCGCTTGCTTTTGCGGGGAATGACCTCGTCAACTTTATCGGCGTTTTCATGGCGGCTCAGACGAGTCTGGACATTGCGGGGAGCTACGCCGGAGATGTGTCCAACATGATGATGGGAGAGTTGGCGGCTACAACGATCCAAGCGAATCCTCTCTATTTGCTCACGGCCGGGTTGATCATGGTGGCTTCACTCTTCTTCTCGAAGAACGCGCGAAAAGTTACGGAGACAGAGCTTAAGCTTTCGTCATCCAACACGGGGAAGGAACGCTTCGGTTCCAGTTTGGCGGCGCGGGTCATGGTGCGCTATGCGCTCAATACGGCGCGATTCATCGAAAAGGTAACGCCACGGCCTGTGGCCGAATTTGTGGGAAGGCGTTTTGCTCCGTTGCCTCCGGAGGAGGAAACCGGCACCAATTATGACCTGGTGCGCGGTTCCGTAAACCTCACGACGGCTGCATTGCTCATCTCCATTGCCACCTCCATGAAGATGCCCCTCTCTACCACATACGTGACCTTCATGGTGGCGATGGGTTCCTCATTAGCGGATAGAGCGTGGGGAAGAGATAGCGCCGTGTATCGCATCACCGGTGTGCTCACGGTGACGGGCGGATGGTTCCTGACGGCTATTGGTGCGTGTCTGGCGTCCTTCTGTGTGGCCCTGGTGTTGGCGTACGGTGGGGTGTGGGCGCAGACCGGGATGATGCTTCTGGCTCTGGCGTTGCTCGTGAGATCAGCTTTGTTGAGTCAAGGAGCGAAGAAAGAGTACCGCATTCTGGATGTGAGCAAGGATGCCCAAGTGCGTGAATACGGTGCGGCCGCAGCCGGTCGGTTGGGGAGAATGGTGGGAATTTATAACGCCATGGTAAAAGCGTTGCTCACCGAAGATCGAGAGACACTCAAGAGTTTGCGCAAGAAGACGCGCTCCATGAAGCAGGATTTGAAGTTGGTCAAGGAAAATGAGGTGTTACCGTCTCTGCCGAATATCCCGCCGGAGCAGGCGGATCGGGGGCAACTCATTTACCGAATCATTGAGATATCCCTCAGCACGTGTGAATGCTTGCTCGTTTTGGTGAAGGCCAGTTATAATCATATTGACAACAACCATACCGGATTGAACAAAGAGCAGGCGAAAGACCTCCTCGCTCTGACCGGCAAGATATGGAAATTTTACCCGAACCTCACCGATATGCTCAAAGCCGGGGATTTTGCGGGCATCGACAAAATGTTGGAGGGATCTGACCAGTTGGGAGATGATTTTGCCGAGTGCATCACGCGCCACCTCACGCAGAACGCGAATGATGAAAGTAGCATGCGAACAGGCATTCTTTACCTGACCTTGCTTAATGAGACCCGTGCCATGGTAAGCCACGCATTTGCGTTGATTCGTCGTATCATGGAGCTCTATAAGGGATGAGGGCAAACGCATTGGGGAATGCGTTTGCCTATTTACGAATTACGAATTACGAATTACGATTTGGAAATAATGCGCGCTACGCGCGTTTCGGTGAGACGAAAGCTCGTGCGGCGAGCTTAAGGCAAAGCCGGGGAGACGATGGCCTGGGTTCTTGAAAATGAGTTTGTCCTGCAGGGAAACCTCACTGCAAGCAGGAGGCAATGCAGATGAGCAGCATGTAATAAACGGCGATGTTGCGCGAGTAAAAGAAGCGCATATAGAAGGGAGCATCGGCGCTATTCTTCAACTTGTCCCATTGATCCAGAGGATGGTGCCACGGACGAATCGTGGGAATGTGGGTTTTATCGTTGTTGTACACGTGCAGCAACAGATAGATGTCAAACACGAGAGGAATGATCATCAAAGCAAGCAAGTAGAACAGACAACCTGTGGAACAAGCCAGGAAGACTGAAGCTGCAAAACCCGCCAGGTAGAAAAAGAGGCTGAAAGCGAGCGCTCGGGATTTGTTTCCCAACTTTCGGCAGAGAGTTATTTTGCTGGCACACTTATCGGCATCGTAATCCATGAGCATGTGGTTGTACAGAACAGACGCGATAAGACTTGAGCAACCGAAGGAAAGAGCAAAAACGCTCACCGAAAACGAACCGGTCATCACATAGTAAACGCCTCCGAAGAGCAGCGGTCCGTACGCGGTGAGTACGGCTACCTCCCCGAGCCCTCGCAGGGAACACCATTGGTAGCCTACGGCAATGAGAAGCCCACCAATCATGAAGAGTACGACCCAGGGTCCGGAAAGAAAGATCAAGAAAATCCCGATGCCGGCGGCCATCCCGAGGAAAAAGAGGATGCACATGGCCATTTTGGGGAGGGAAGTGCTGCCATTAATGAGGTAGATGCACTTATCATTGAGGGCTGCCTTTTGCAATTCCTCGTTGCTGCGCAGGATGAAGTAGTCAAATAGGTCATCCAGCAGATTCGTAGCCATGTGCATGGCAAAGGCGCCAACGAGGGCAAGGACTCCCGGAAGAACTTTGCCGCCATGCTGCAGGGAGTAGATGAAGATAACAAGCCACCCCAGAAAAGTCATGGGAAAAGAAAATGCTCGCGCGCAACGGAGCCAAAACGATGATACGGCAGCGGCTTTTCGAAGAAGTAGAAAATGGGACATGGAGCGGTACGTGGTTAGGTTGGCGTTGTCGGATGCTTAAGAGTTTTTTTTCGAGTGATATGTTGATTGAAGGAGAGTGAGGTAACAACAGGCCTGAGGATTGAGGCGTTCGATTTTACCAATTATCCTTCCAATCGACGGGGATTTTTTTATCCATGCCACTTTTGTCTTCATAGAGCACGTAGCCGTTCTTGACGCCGAATTGGTGGACAGCCATGGTGACTTTCACGTCAAAGCAGCAGTACCTGGCAATGTTGAGCAGGGTTTGAGTATCGCCGGTGCGTTGGTATTCGGCCCACCATTTGAGAGCATCCGTCCCGTCGGCCGTTTTGGAATTGCCGTGAAGAGTAGGGCGGGCAACGGTGTCCAACTTGACGCGGTGTCCCAGACGATCGGAGAGGTAAAGGCAGAGATCGAGGTTGTGTGTAATTTCAGCGACGGTCCAGAAAGTATAAGGCTGGAGGACGCCGTAGTCGAACCCGATGTGGTTGTAACCGACGACGAGGTCGGCGGTGCTGAGTTGTTCGATGAGCTGGGGCGCCTCGTCCTGCGTGTAAATTGAGTATGACTGAGAAGCCGTAGAGAAAGTGACGCCGACGGATATGCCCATTTTAGCTGTTTCATGCCAGCCTCCTACTTGGGAGGCGGAGAGACGAGTTTCCAGGTCAAAGTAAACGATATTTTTCATGAGAGGGGAGAGATGCGCCGCAGCGCTTCATAGAGAACGATAGCAACGGCTGTGGAGAGATTGAGGGAGCGGGAGTGCTCCCCGGGCATGGGAATACGGAGTGCGTGGTCAGAGTGCTCATGCAGCATCGTTTCCGGAAGTCCCTTTGATTCCGGACCGAAAACGAGGTAATCCCCGTCCTTAAAGAGGATGGATGGATTCCAGATAGAGCGGGAAGCCTTTGTAGAGAGGAACCAGAATTGAGCCGTCTTTTCAGCGGCAGAGAAGAGTTGTTGGGGTGAATCCCACAGAGCGAGATCGACGTATTGCCAGTAATCGAGGCCGACTCGGCGGAGGTATTTTTCCTCCAGACTGAAGCCGAGGGGCCGGATGAGATGGAGTCGCGAACCGGTGGCCACCGCAAGACGTCCCGCCGCCCCTGCGTTGTGGGGAATCTCCGGGTGGCATAGGACGATGTTGAGCATGGAAAAAGGACGAGGGAAATTAATCGGAGACGATCGAACGGATGCGGGCGCGGTCAAAATCAGCCGGACAGATCGTGACGAGAACCCTCGCGCCCGGGTTCATGAGGGGAAGAAGATGGGCCTCGCGTTTTTGCACAAAGGCGACAGTCTGTTTTCCGTTCGGAAGAGAAGCGTGGAAGGCGGTTGGGGCAAACTGCTCCAGCAGGATGCACTCGGCTTGGATAAAGTCAGAAGGATAGGAAGAGGTGGCTGTCCGTTTTTGCATGGGGCTGACGTGAGGAGGAGGGAGGATCAAAGGAGCATCTTGAGACCGGAGTCGAGAATGTTTTTAATCGGGTGCTTGGGAGTTGGCTCTTCCGGTTTCGCCTTGTCGTCATTTTTGGGAGCGTCTTGGGGTTTGGACGCATTTTCGTCTTTCTTTTCAGGAGGAAGAAGTTTCCCGGGCACAAAGGAACCAAGAACGGAATTGAGCGACTCCACGGCCTGGTGTGACATCGAGGAGACGGCCTGAGGAAGAAGCGTGGCGAGTCGGACGGACAGGTCCTCGTGTGGGTCGTCCAAAGTGCCGCTGAGGTTGATGTGGAGCCAGACCCAGCCGGGCAGTTCAGGGGCGGAGTTGAACAGCTGGCTGACGGGACTCGTTTGCTGCAATCCAAGTTTAGCGATTGTTTGGGAGGGCAAACCGATTTTTAAGGTGCCGGAGAGCGAGCGATCCGTGCCGATAATGACACGACCGCGGCAGCGAAGAGTGTCGTCCTTGGCGCAAATGTCGATATCGTCCAGCAGCCAGGCATTGCGGATGTTGTGCTGGGGGTCGGAGTAAGGGAAGGAAAGTTTGGTGACAGCCTTTCGGATGGGGATGCTGCGGTAGGGAAGGGAACTATCGAGGCGGAGAGAGGAGAGCACGGGCAGACCCTCCAGCAAGCCGTCAATGAGTTGAAGTTCTCCTTTGGCTTTCCACGAGGAGCCTCCCACTCCGGTGAAATCGAGGTGACCGTCCAGGAATCCGGTGAGTTTTTTCTTCCAGTCGTCGTTCAGGAGACGTGCCACGTTGGCTCGCTGCACATTCATGCGTACGTTCCAATTGCCGGAAAGGAGAGAATACTTGCCGTGCATACGGATTTCGCCCGGAGTGAGTAGAATCTTGCAGGAGCTGAGTGTGATATCCCTCCTCGAAAAGAGGATGGAGGCGTTTTTGACTCCACTGTCGCGCAGGAAGGAGAACGGAGCTACGAGTCTGCCGTTTTCCAAGGAGAAATTCCAGGCGTCCCTGCCAACATCCGGTCGAGGAGAAGCCGTGAGGTGATAGCCCTTGAGAGCCAGTTCTCGTTCGCCGAAGAAAACAGATGTGTCGCTGTAGAGAGCCTCGAAGGAACGAGCCTGAACCGCTTTGAGAAAACCATCCTTGCTCGCAACCGGAACTGAGATCTTTTCGGTTCCCTTCGCTCCATCAGCGTGGGCAGGCGCCGGTGCCGGGGGTGAGGCAGATTTCTTTGACCGGGACGGAGCTGGAGCGGCGTGGCGCGAACCGAAACGCAGGGTGAGGTTTAGCTCCTCAGCGGAGAACTGGTTGAAGCGGAGGATGCGTTTGATGAGAGCCGGGCGATCTACAGCCAGATGCAGTTTGCTGAGGGAGAATTCATCGATTTCGCGCGCCCCCCGGATACGGATCTGAGGCAGGGTCAGGTTAGCTCCGTCCACATCCATGTTCTGGGGAATTTCCACAAGTTGGGCATGAGTGGCTCTCCCCACAATTTCGGCAAGTTTTTCACGGAAACCATCTCCCTGGAGCCAAGAAACGAGCAGCAAGTAACTGACGCCCATCAACAAAAGTATCACGCACGGAAGGGAGAGAAGCCAGATGAAGACCCTTTGTCGGCGCCGTGTAGCCGGCGTTCCGGATTGCTTGGTGAGAAAGGATGCGCGCTTGCGACGAGCCATGACAAGTTTTTTTTACCATAGCAAGAGTAGGGAATTCAAGCCAAAACTCAGGGCAAACGCATTTGAAATGCGTTTGCCTACTTACGAATTACGAATTACGAATTGGATGCTAGCGCGCTACGCGCGGGCTATGCAATGCGTAAGCATTGGCGGTGGGTAAAATCACGGGTTGTCGCTGCAAGGAATGCTCACCGAACTACGCCATGCCGTCTCTCCGGCTTTGCTTCCATCGTCCATGATTTTGTAATCACGAGAATTCCCAGACGATGGTACGGCGGTAGGTGGAGCCGGGGCGGAGGATAATGGAGGGAAAGTTGGTGTGGTGCGGAGAGTCGGGGAAACTTTGGGCTTCCAAGGCAAGACCGGAGCGAGGAACGGGGAGGAAATCACCCGTGTAAACCTGCAGACCCGGCGCATCAGTGGAGAGGAGGAGACGCCGCGCGCCGCAGGAGAGTTCCGCCACCTCGCGCAGCACGCCGGACTCGCCGCACAACACAAAATTGTCGTCGTACCCGGCCCCCATGGAGAGGAATCGTTCGCCGAGCGAGACGGGAACGCGCAGGTCGTAGAGAGAGCCATCGACAGGTTCTATATCGCCGGTCGGGATATTGCTATGCATGGGCGTGTAGCTCGGAGCGGCGACGCGAAGGGCGTGCGAATCAATCGAGCCTTCCCCGGCGAGGTTCCAGTAGGCATGGTTGGTGAGGTTGAGGAGGGTGGGAGCATCTGTGTGCGCCTCCAGTTCGAGGCGAAGAGCACAACGGTGCACGGAGTATCGCGCGTGCACCGAGACATTCCCGGGATAGCCTTCCTCTCCGTCGCAGGAAAAGAGCGTGAGATCGAGAGAGTTCGCAGAATGGTCGGAGGTAGTCCAGAGACGTGAATCAAAGCCGCAGGTTCCGCCGTGCAAATGATTCGCTCCGTTATTCGTGGCGAGAGTGTAAGTTTGTCCCTCCAGCTCGAAGGAACCGCCGGCTATACGGTTGGCGACGCGACCGCAAATGCTTCCGCAGTAGCAGGTGTCTTGAGCAACCTCTGCCAGGCTGTGCGGACCGTGCAGGAGCTGTGTCCCATCCATGACCACACTGAGCAAGCGAGCCCCGAAATCGGTGACCGTAACAACAAGTCCCTCACCCCGCAAGGTGAAGGACTCGGCTTGTTCAAGATCGGCTGATCGTTCTGCCGTCATGGAAAAGTTGTGCGAGCGGCGCCTCAATGCCCATCGGGGAGGAACTTGCTGCCGCTCACGCCAAGCTCCAAGTTGCCATGAGTTCCGACCGGGATGGCGCCGATTTGCGAATAGATAGGCTGAGTGACGCGATATTGCTTGCCCGACCCATCGGCTTTGATGACGAGCTCCTGTCCCTTGGTCTTACCGAGAGACTTGCCTGCACCACGTCCGGCGAGAGCGCCGACCACTCCGAAGCCCACCGTAGAAACGATCTGTCCCTTACCCCTGCCGAGCAGAGAGCCGGCGCCCGCTCCGACGGCGGTGCCCAGCACGGTTCCCAGACTTTTGTCCGATGAAGAGGCGTCCACATCGACGACTCTCGCAGAAACCACGGTTCCTGCAATCACCTCCGCAGATGAACCAACAGAATCGGCTGAAACCGAGTTGAGCGATGTCATCTCCGAGCAGGAAGGCAGGATCAGCAGACCTGCCGCCAACAGCGCTGTCATTAGAGTAGCTTTCATAGTCATGTGAATGGTGAGACGAGGTGTTGAGGAAACGGTCCAACAGGAAGCATTTCGTTCCTCTCTCCGCCGTGCATGACATTACCATGAAATTTAGAGCTTGCCAAGAAAAAAAAACGGTGCTAGATTAGTGGGCGTGCGTATGAAAGCATTAACGATTATCTCAACCCTGTTAGCACTGCCGGTGTGCATCGCCCAGGCAGCGGATAAAGCCGGAGCCATGGAAGGTTACTTCCCGACTGATGGAACTCTGCAGCGCGGCGCTCACGTCCGCCTGGTGTACTCAGAGGACATTCAGGAGCCCGTTAAAGTAATCAACGAGTCCCTCTCCAAACTCTCCCCGGAGAAGCGCGAAACCTTCACCAAGGAGTTCGCCGCAGAGCAGCTGCCCTCCTACAACCCGGACATCTGGCCCTCCCGTGAAGAGTATGACAAGTTTGTTGAAGCATGGAAGAAGACGCAGATTCGCAACGTAACCGAGGTTGCGGTCGGTCTCCAGAAACTCGATGACGGCTCATGGCGCGTGCTCTCTGCCACGGTCGATGCTCAGACCCGTCGGCAGGTGCCGCTCACCATCAGCGCTCTGCGTTACGACGCTGAAAAGAATGAGTGGATCTCCAACAATGGGGTGCTTACGGCAAAGGACTACACCGCCCCGGACACCAGCATCTACGGCGCCCAGACCGGCACGGAATGGTCCCTCGAAAAGAGCGACTCGCTGGTGAAGCTGCGTGAAACGCTTCGTGTCTCACGCACGACGGATGGCAAGTACATCTACTTGGCGTACAGCTTGGTTGAGGTTTCTGCCGTGACCGGCAGCAACATTGCCCAAGGGGCTTATCTCTTGCGCTTCCCCGTGCAAGTGGCGGGAGCTAACCTGGGGACTCCCGGTCAACGCTAAGGCGCGAAAAGCTCAGAAGATCTCAGCGGGAGCCCCACGCCGTTTTGCGTGATTCGCTCCCGCTCTTTTTATGCCGCTCCCGGATTTCAAAACTCTCTCCCACGCATGAAAATCATCGCAGGACTTGCCAAGGGGCTTCCCCTGCTGGTGCCGAGGGGAGAGGTGCGACCCACGCAGGATCGTGTGCGAGAGGCGCTCTTCAACATACTCTCTCCGGTGATCGAGGGAGCGCGTGTGTTGGACCTCTTCTGCGGCACGGGCTCTGTGGGATTGGAAGCGCTCAGCCGTGGAGCCGCAAGCGCATACATGGTCGATTCCTCTCGCGCGGCGACTCAAGCTGCGCTTCACAATCTTGAGCGCACACGACTCAAAGGCGGTCATGTCGTGCTGTCAGACTGCCTCAACTTTGTGCAACGAGAAAGAGCGCAGTACGACTTGATCTTTGCGGATCCGCCGTACTGTAAGGCATACGGAGATCGAGATCTAATCAGAGAGCTGCTCACCTCCCGCACTCATGAACTGCTCGCTACGGACGGGTACTTCATTGCGGAGGCGCAACTCGGCTATGGAGTGGGAGATGTCCACACGCGGGAGTTCTCCGGCTGGACCCTGACCGATGCACGCACCTACGGCAAAAACACGATCCTCTTCTATCAAACTGCTCCATGAAATACGCTCTCTTCCTCATTCTTTATAACCTTTTCTACCCGCTCTTCCTGCTGGTCTCTCTGCCGGGATTCTTCATCAAGATGAGGCGTCGTGGAGGTTCAGTGTCGGACATTTGGGAGCGGCTCGGAATCTTTCCCCACGGAAACGTTCATGAGCCTTCAGATGGCATCTACGTGCACGCCGTGAGTGTGGGGGAAGTTCTCATCGCTCTGAAATGGATACGCACCTTGCGCAAGGCTCACTCGGAACCCGTCGTGCTCGCTACTTCCACAGCGACCGGGCTGCAGATTGCGCGCTCGGCACAGAGTGATGTTCAAGATTTGCGCGTCCTTTATTCGCCGGTGGACTTGCCCTGGGTGGTACGGCGCTGCATGAGACGTTTCGCGCCGCGTGTCGTCGTTCTCATTGAGGCGGAACTCTGGCCCAATCATGCACGTATCTGCCGCAACATGGGCATACCGATGGTGATACTCAACGCGCGTCTCTCCCCACGCAGTGAGCGTCGCTATGCCAAGGTACGTTCCATCACCTCTGCACTCTTTTCCCACCTCTCTAAACTCGCCGTTCAAAATGCTCGCGACGTCGAGCGCTTCGTCGGGATAGGCGTCCCCCGCGAAATCATTTCCATCACCGGCAGCATCAAGTTTGATGTGCTGGGCGATTCAGCCTGCACACCACGACAAGAATTTCGCGATATTCTCCGGCGCCTCGCCGGCGGGAAACAGGTCGTACTTGCTTCCTCCACACACCCGGGAGAAGAGGTGCTCATCGCCGATGCCGCGCGTCAGGCGGGAGCCTTTCCTCTCATCGTGCCACGCCACATGGAACGCCGGGCTGAAGTTATGCACGAGTTAAAAAACGCCGGTTTTTCTCCCATCTTGCGTACCTCTGCGGAACCCCTCCCCACCTCCCCTCCGGAAAATGTCTGCTACATTGTGGACACAACCGGTGAATTGCGGGAGTGGACTTCCTTGGCGAACCTCGTGGTGATCGGCAAGAGCTTTTTGGCGGATGGGGGACAAAACCCGGTAGAAGCCATTGCCGCGCGTGTGCCGGTCATCGTCGGACCCCACATGAGCAACTTTGCGGATCTCACGGAACTGTTGTTAGCGCAGGACGGCATTCTGACCTGCTCGAAGGAAGAGCTTCCTACGACTGTAAGCTATGCCCTGACACAAAAAAAGGAGAGTGCTGTTCGAGCAGAGCGGGGCTATCAGGCTCTCTCTGCACATTCCGGGGCTACCCAACGCAGTGTGCAGATCGTGGAGAAACTCGTTGAGGATGTACGATGTACGATGTACGATGTACGATGGAAGCAAAGCCGGGGAGATGGCATGGCGTAAACACCGACCTTTCTATCCAACAACCTGCCTACGATTTTTCCCACCACCTCCGCATTCGCTCCGCATAGTCCGCGCGTAGCGCGCTAATTTTCAACATCGTCCATCGTACATCGTCCATCGTACATGTTACTTTTTTCCTTCGCATTTGGTGACAAAAGGGATGATTTTTCCTTCGACTTTTGAGACAAATTGCTCGTGTTTTCCTTCTCCATGATAAAAAATTATTCTTGACATTCAATTTATTAGATATTATTTTTTGGAAAAAGGAAAAATCGGGAAAATGAAGCGCGATGCCCTTCAAAAAATGATACGCTGGAAGGAGAATCCGCGGCGCATGCCTCTGCTTCTCATCGGGGCGCGCCAAGTCGGAAAGACGTGGCTGATGCGAGAGTTCGGTGTGAGAAATTATGAGGAGGTTGCGTACCTGTCTTTTGACCGTTCGAAGGATCTGCGTTCTGTCTTCGAACAAGGGTTTGACGTGGCTCGTCTGTTGGCAAATATACGGCT
>CANPXA010000016.1 GCA_947585525.1 uncultured Akkermansia sp.
GGCATCAAGCTTTCGGAAAATTCTTTTTCTTCGTTTCTGACGACCCTTCGGTGACTTTATTTTTGAGGCAATGCGGATAGAGAGCATAATGGATTTTCCCTTGACAGGAATGAGACGAACGCCTAAAATGCAAGTACTTCAAAAACACGACACTGGGTATGGTAGGGGAAATCTCCTCCATGCCCAAGTCTTTTTTTAGGGATATTGAAAATTTTTTGTCAGATACTGGGTATTTTGCCGACTTCGTGGAATTGCTTTGCGGAGTCATTCCACAAAATTATACGAAGAGCGCTTTTTTCTCACTGCCTCAGGCATGAAAAAAATTCCTGACACTGCCGCAGGTTTGCCCCCATGGAGGAGGGATTACAGAGAACCGTCCACCGAATCAAACGTGGGAGGGTTGCCGGGGCATTTCTCATGCAAACCCCAACGAAACCACTTCCGGTTGACACATTGCGGTGAGTTTTTTTCCCCCACCGAACTCTGTCACCCGTAAGTTTCAATAAGGTAGCGAATAAACGCCGGATTCTCGAAATCCACGTTGCCTGAGTCGTGCTCATTGAGCCCGGCAATCTCTTCCATCTCCGCCGGAGAAAGTTCGAAGTCATCTACGGCAAAGTTTTGCTGCATACGCTCGACATGAGTACTCTTAGGAATAACGATTATGCCGCGCTGAAGAAGAAAGCGCAGGGCAACCTGAGCAGGCGTTTTACCTTTCGTCTTTCCGATAGCGGCAAGACCCGGATGCGTGAAAAGTCCGTTTCTTCCTTGTCCAAGAGGACTCCACGCCATCATAGCTGTGTCGTATTCACGCAACACCTTCTCCAGCGCCGTTTGCTGGCTGAAAACGTGCGCCTCCACCTGATTCACCGCAGGTTTCACATCCATGTGCAATGCAAGATCGGTGAACCTACCGACGCCAAAATTGGAAACGCCGATGGCGCGTAATTTACCGGCTTGCAGGGCAGTTTCCATCGCCCGATAACTGCCGTAATAATCACCGTACGGCTGGTGGATCAGCATCAGATCGATGTAGTCCGTTCGGAGCTTGCGCAACGACTCATCAATGGAGGCCGCCGCCGCTTTCTCCCCGGCGTTGGATATCCATATTTTAGAAGTCACAAAAATATCCTCCCGGGGAACGCCACAATCTGCCAATGCTGCGCCGACACCCTCTTCGTTAAAGTACGCCTGTGCCGTATCAATGAGACGATAACCCGTCTCTATCGCATCCCTCACGCAACGCGCACATTCTTCCGGCTTGACTTGAAATACCCCGTATCCCACCATCGGCATCTTAACACCGTTGTTCAAGGTTATCGTTTCCATGCTCGCAATTGTATACCCTCAAGCGACTTGAAGTCAAGACCGGGGCAAACGCATTGGGAATGCGTTTGCTATTTACGATTTGGGCACCTCTAAAAACCCGATCGGGAATAAACAGGAAAAAGGATTAGAGAAAAAGGAAGGAAAAAATAATACAATAAAAGATTGTAAAACAAAGTACATTGTGATAACATATCTGCATGAGGATTAATGGATTTCTTGACGAAGACAAAAGGCTCAAAATGCTCGATAAGTTGGGAGATCCCCTCAAGAAACTTGAGGAATGGGTCAATTGGAAGGTATTAGGTTGGGAGCTTAAGAGATGGGAGAGCAAAAAGCAATCAGAAGCTAAGGGAGAGGGAGGCAGGCCGGCATATGATTCGCTGGTGATACTCAAGATGCTCATCCTGCAGAAGCTCTACAATTTATCGGATGAGCAATTAGAGTATCAATGTAAGGATCGGTTGACATTCACACGATTTCTGGGATTAGCACTGGGAGACCCAATACCGGATGCAAAGACGATATGGAATTACCGGGAGAATTGGACCAAGCAGGGAGTTTTGGAAAAAATATTCTACCTATTTAACGGCTACCTCTACAAGAGCGAAATAATAACGCGCAGAGGGAGCGTAGTGGATGCAAGTTTCATAGATAGGAGCAAGCAAAAGTTTAGTAAGGAGGAGTACGAGCAGATAAAGAGAGGATAGGTACCAGAAAGGATCAAGGAGAAAGCGGCGAGAGAAAGCCAGACGGATATGGATGCACGCATGGGAGTGAAGAAAGGGGGAAAGGAGTGCAATGGGTATAAGTTGCACATCAAGGTGGATGCAGAGAGTAAGTGCGTGGTGAAGGTGATCACAACGCCGGCGAACGTGTCAGACATAGAAATGATGGAGCCGCTGGTGGATGAGAACGACAGGGTAGTGTATGCGGACAAGGGATATGTAGGGGAGGAGGAGAGAAAAAAAATAGAAGAGAAAGTGAAGGGGAAAGGAGGAGAGATAGACATACAGATCCACGAGAGAGCGTCAAGAGGGCATCCATTGAGTGAAGAAGCGCAGCAGCGAAATAAGGAGAGGAGTAAGGTGCGCGTGAGGGTGGAGCATGTATTTGGAATGATCAAGCACGACTGGAATTACCGTATCATACGAAGCGTAGGACTCGTAAGAGCGCGAGGGCATATGCTATTGGCAGTACTGGCGTACAACATTAAGCGAAGCAGTCTGCTGTTTGAACGGCGAGGTAAGAAGTGTGGGAGAAGTGTGCCCGCATATGGATAAAATCCGATAAAAAAGGGATAAAAGAGAGCAAAAGAGGGAAGATTTTTAAAGAAATGGACAAACTGTCCTGAGGACGCACATCATTGAATTGCCCGCTATCTGAAAAATCGAGTTTTTAGAGGTACCCGATTTACGAATTACGATTTACGATATGGGGAGTTCGGCGGCTACGCCGCGAATTTGGCAAACGAGTCTTTTCTCAAGATCCGTCATCATGATTTTTGATAGGCATCAACGATGATATCAATCAATAAGAGCATTCTCCCTGTTGATGAGCTTCTCTCAAATGCGTTTGCCCTGCAGCATGTCACACGCGCAACAAAACCTGCGGGAGGATGACCACACTGCGCCAGAAATAAGCCCGGACCCGTCTCATTCCGGGGGAATGGAGCTGGCGTTCAATGCGGCACGGTAAGGGTTTGGGAACGATCGGGACCAACGCCAACGGAGCCTACGGGGCATCCGATGATCTCGCCGAAGCGTTTGAGGTAAGCCTTACAGTTGGGCGGGAGTTGCTCCCAAGACGTACACTTGGTGATGTCCGACATCCAGCCGGGAAGAGTTTCATAAATCGGGGTGCATCTTTCCCAGGCACTGATAAGAGCCGGCGGGAACTCCAACGTGCGGCCATCGAGTTTGTAACCCGTGCAGATTTTGATTTCCTCGCAAGCATCCAAGCCATCCAGATTAGTCATGGCCATCTCGTCAAAACCGTTGAACATGGCTGAAAAACGCAGCACCACTCCATCTGCCCAGCCGCATCGACGAGGACGTCCCGTAGTGGCGCCGAACTCGCGTCCCAGACCGTGCAGGTAATCAGCGAGCGCGGCATCCTCAGTAACAAAGGGACCGGCTCCCACTCGAGTAGTGTAGGCCTTGCAAACGCCGATAATTTTATCGATGCCGGTGGGAGGAACCCCTGAGCCGGTGCAACAACCGCCGGCACTGGTGTTGGACGAAGTGACGTAAGGGTAGGTTCCAAAATCGATGTCCAGCATAGCTCCCTGTGCGCCTTCAAAAAGGATATTTTTGCCGGCTTTCACCGCATGATTAAGCACGGGGATGGTATCTGTGATGTGGGAGCGGAGTTCGTCCGCCGCAGCCATCACAGCCGAGAGTGTCTCCTGCGGATTGGCGGCAGGATGCCCCAGACGCACGAGCTCTTCATTCGCCGTCATGATGCGAGCCTTAAGGACTGCTTCAAGGTGGACGGGATCCATCAAATCCGCCATACGAATGCCAATCCGTCGAACCTTGTCGGCGTAAGTAGGACCGATTCCTTGCTTAGTCGTGCCGATCTTGTGGTCGCCCAGGGCTTCCTCCTGTGCAGCATCGATCTCCTTATGAATAGGGAGCACGACGTGAGCACGGTCAGATAGAAGGAGATTTTGCGGCGAAATTTCCACACCAAGCCCCCGCAGATAAGTCATCTCCTCCACAAGCGAAGTGGGATTAATCACGACGCCATTGCCGATGACATTGAGCTTGCCGGGCCACAGGATGCCGGAAGGCACCAGATGCAGCACATATTTCTTGCCGTGAGCGATCACCGTGTGTCCGGCATTGCTGCCTCCTTGGCTACGCACCACAATATCGGCATCCTCCGTGAGAAAGTCGATGACTTTACCTTTGCCTTCATCTCCCCACTGGGAGCCTATAACGAGAGTATTCATAGAGAGTTAAGATTGGTATTTGCCGGCCTTGAAATCCTCAATGAGACCGATGAATTCGCCGAAGAAGTAGGTAGCGTCCTTGGGACCGGGAGCCGCCTCCGGGTGGTACTGTACACAGAAAATGGGCAGCAGCTTGTGCCGCAAACCTTCCACTGTACCGTCATTGAGGTTGATATGGGTCACTTCCACGTCGTCCGGCAGGGAATCCGGATCTACCGCGAAGCCGTGGTTTTGGGAAGTAATGGCCACCTTTCCTGAGCGCAAATCCTTGACGGGTTGATTACCGCCGCGGTGTCCGAATTTCAGCTTGAACGTCTTGCCTCCGAAAGCAAGACCGAGGAGTTGGTGTCCCAGGCAGATACCGAAGATAGGCAGCTTGCCGAGGAGTTTCTGCAGCTCCGCATAAATCTCCGGCAGGGCGGAAGGATCTCCCGGCCCGTTGGAGAGAAATACGCCGTCCGGCTGCAGAGACAGCACATCCTCCGCCTTCGTGTGCGCCGGTACAACCATCACGTCAAAACCCTCACGTCTCAAGCAACGCAGGATGTTTCGTTTGATGCCGAAATCAAATGCAACAATGCGGTAGCGCACCGGCGGAAGTTCTACATAGTTGGAGAGATCTCCTGTCGTCTTGTTCGGCAACTTCCAATTGCGGGATTCATCCTCCCAATGGTAGGGGCGCTCTGTGGTCACCTCCGTCACAAAGTCGCTGCCAGCCATAGGCGGAGCAGCTTGCGCGGCAGTGATGGCTTGCTCGGCGGACAGCTCCGTAGAGAGGCAGGCCCTCTGCGCTCCTTTCGTGCGCAGGAGTTTTGTAAGTTTCCGTGTATCAACACCCTCGATGCCGGGAATGTTATGGCGAGCAAGCCAATCGGGGAGCGACTCCTGCGCCCTCCAGTTGGAATGCAACTGCGCCACTTCCGCCACCACAAAACCTCGTACTTGGGGACCCGCACTCTCCATATCTTCCTCGCTCACACCGTAGTTTCCGATGAGGGGGTAGGTCATTGCCACAATCTGCCCACGGTAAGAAGGATCGGTAAGCACTTCCTGATAGCCCGTCATGGAAGTGTTGAAACACACCTCGCCGGTCACAGTTCCCTCAGCCCCAAAGGAGGAACCCTCAAAAATTGTCCCGTCTTCTAGCGCAAGTATTGCTTTCATCATCCTTGTATGTGCAGCCGAGGAACTTTAGCAAAACGAGACCGAGAAAGCAAGTCAAATCAGCATTGTCCGATGACCTTATCAAATTTTCTCATGAAACACAATACACAAATCATTGAAAATTAGCATATATTTGTTTTATTCTCCAACAGGATCTCCTCCGTTGTCGGGGGTTTTCCTTGCGCGGGCGCGCGAAAAATGGTAGAATGCCCCTCAGCATGAAGGCGATCATCATATACGGGAGCAAGAGCGATTTGGAATTTATGAAGCCGGCACGAGATTATTTTTCAGAGCAGGCCGTTGAGTACGAAGAGGTGGTCTATTCTGCCCACCGGGATCTGCCTCAGCTGCTGGAATATCTCAAGAGTTTAGAGGCAAGCAAAACGCAGGCGGTGCTTCTTTGCGTTGCCGGGCTCTCCGCCGCCCTTCCCGGTGTCGTCGTGATGAACACAGAACTACCCGTTATAGGTGTACCGGTTCCCTGTGGACCTCTCAATGGGGTGGATGCCCTGCTCGCAATCTCCCAGTTACCGGGTGGTGTTCCCGCCACCACAGTGGGACTGCACAAGAAGACCCCACTGAACGCCGCCATGGCGGCTCACCGCATCCTCAAACTCGCCGCGCATTAAATATCCATCCGACCTCCTATGCCTATACTCAACGAAAGAGACATCCAAACAGCTCTGGATCAATGGACGGAGCACATAGCCGCCGGGGCTTCAGAGGATTCTCTCGGTCTCGTGGGACTCATCAGCCACGGGGACGTCCTCGCCCGGCGGCTCATCGATGCGCTGGAAGCGAAGGGGATTAGCGCTCAATACGGAGCCATTGACATCACCCTCTACCGGGACGACATCGACTTACGCGCAGAGAGGCCCGCCCTGCGTTCTTCCTACCTGCCCTTTTCCACGGACGGAATGCACCTGATCTTGGTGGACGACGTGATCCGGAGCGGACGAACAGCAAGAGCGGCGCTTGAGACCCTTTTTGAGTACGGACGTCCCGCTCGAGTTGAACTTCAGTGCCTCGTGGATCGCGGACATCGGGAACTGCCCCTTCATCCGGACTACGTGGCTTTCCGATTGGAGGACGCGAAGGGTGATGTACGTGTTCACCTGAAGGAACTCGACAAAGAAGACGCTGTGCTCTACTAAGCTACCCCTTTCTAACCATGAAACCGAGAAAAGATCTGCTCACGATTGAATCACTCAGCGACGAGGAAATTCACGCGATCCTCGACAGCGCTGTGGCGATGAAAGAGATATTCACCAAGAGCGTGAAAAAAGTTCCCACGCTCAGAGGAAAATCCGTACTCACCCTTTTCTACGAGCCGAGCACACGCACACGCTCATCCTTCGAGGTGGCGGCTCACCGCCTCTCTGCCGATGTCACTACCTTCACCCTTTCCACTTCCTCCGTTGTCAAGGGAGAAAGCGTGCACGATACCATCGACACCCTTATGAGCATGAAGATGGACTACATCATCGTGCGTCACAAGAACAGCGGCATACCGGCCGTCATCGCACGCCACTGCCACGCCTCCGTCATCAACGCCGGAGATGGTGCGCACGCCCATCCTTCTCAAGCTTTTTTGGATGCGTTTACCATTCGTGAAAAATACGGAGAGGTAGTCAACAAACGCGTCGTCGTCATCGGCGATATTTTGCACAGTCGCGTCGCTCGCTCCACGAGCGTCATCCTCCGACGGCTCGGCGCACAAGTGGCGTACATGGGGCCCGGTTCCCTCGTCCCCCCATCGTCACACACCGGTATCCCCCGGTTACGCGACTGGGATGAGATTTTTGCATGGAAACCCGACGTCATTTACCTTTTACGCGTGCAGAACGAGCGCATTGAAAGTCCCTTCTTCCCCGTGGCAGATTACCACCACGCATACGGAGTGACGGAAGAGAGGTTGCGTCGCATCGATGCGCAGGACATTTCCATCATGCACCCCGGTCCCGTTAATCGCGGAGTCGAGCTCTGCGATGCCGCCATGGATTACAGAAATTGCCTCGTGTGCAACCAGGTCGAAAACGGCATAGCCGCGCGCATGAGCATTCTCTACCACCTTACACCCGCCACCCTGTCATGACCAATTCCTTCATCACCAACGCCACATGGGCTATCTCCGGACAAAAAGTGCACCTCCAACTCGGGAAAGCGGGGAATAGCGTCAAACTCAACGCGGACACAGCCGCCACGGATCAGGTGAGGGGCATGATTCCGGCGGAGGATGGCAACCTGCCCGAAGGAATGCGCACCATCGACGCCACGGGTAAACTTATCCTCCCTGCCCTCTTCGACCTGCACACCCATATTGAGATACCCGGACGCAGCAAACGCGAATGCATCATGCGCGCAGGAGAAGCTGCTATCCACGGCGGCGTATGGGGTATGCTTGTGCTTCCCTCCTCGTCGTTTTGCTTCGACAACAGCGCCTCGCTGGACAGCTTTCGCGAAGCGGTAGAAGCCCGCTCGGCGGCAGAAATGGTGCCCTGTGGCTGCATTACCCTCGGTATGCAGGGGGAGCAGCAAGCGCCTTACAACACACTGGCTACCACACGGGATATCACCATTCTGTGTGATGGTGATCACGCGCCGCAGAATCTCCTGCTCCTCTACCGCGCCATGCAATATGCCGTGGATCTCGGACTCACCTTTGCCGTACGTGCCGATGTCCCTGCACTCACGACGCACACCTACGTGCACCCCGGCAGTACGGCTTACAGACTGGGACTGCACCCGTGTCCCCCCTGCGCGGAAGAGATCGGTACGGAAACCCTGCTGCGTATAGCCGAATCGACCGGAGCTAAGCTTCATCTTCAGCTCGTCAGCACCGCCGAGAGCGTACGCATCATCCGCCGCGCAAAGGAACGCGGCGTCCAAGTCACCGCTGAGGTCGCTCTGCACCACCTCCTCTACACTCACGAGGACATCGGCGACTACAACACGGTCTATAAGACCATCCCTCCCCTCCGGGACAAAGCCGATTGCGAGGCCTTGCTGGAAGGAGTCAAGGACGGTACAATCGATTGCATTGTGAGCGCTCACACACCCTGTACTCCCTTCGCCAAGAAGCAGGATTTTATCAACGCTCCCGAGGGCATGGTGGGACTGGATACCATGCTGCCGGCTCTCTACACGAAATTGGTGAAGCCGGGACTTTTGAGCTGGGCGGAACTGGTGCAGGCCTGCTGCGTGAAACCTGCGCTCATAGCGCGTCCGTGGGAACAAGAGGAGGGAGCGACCTGTGAAGTTCCCCTGCTGCTCTTTGACCCGACGGCTGAGATGGAAGTGGATGAAACCATCCTTGCCTGCGGCACCCTCAACACGCCACTTCTTGGGGAAACTCTCTGCGGCAAGGTTACCCTTCCCCTGCAATAAATCCTTCCATCCTCTATGGTCATCTACATCATCAGTGACGGGAAAAAGGGACATCTCTCACAGACACGCGGTCTCGCGCAAACGCTGGTACGTCATGCCCAAGAGCAGAAGCCCGGCAGCTACCATGAAATCCATGAGGTGGACGTCAGTCACATGAGCTTCCTGGACAAGCTCACTTACAACGGCGCTGAACTCAACCTTCCGGCACCGAACCTCATTTTCTGTGCAGGACATGGCACTCATTTGGCGGCTCTGAGGCTGGCCCATGTGATGCACTGCCCGTGCATAACGTGCATGAAGCCGAGCATACCGACCAACTGCTTTGACCTCTGTGTCATCCCTCGGCATGATTATCCTGAGGTCAGAAGCTTGCCCAAACACGTCATCCTGACGAATGGCGCCCTCAACAACATTCACCCGCAACCGGAAGTCGAAAAGAAAGAGACTCTCATACTCATTGGCGGGCCGAGCAAAGAATTCGGTTGGGATGAGGACCATCTCCTCACACAGCTCTCCACCATTGCTCGCTACAACTTAGGGCAGATGGTGCTCACCACCTCCCGGCGCACGCCGCCGGATTTGCTCCAGCTTCTCGCTCCGACCTGCCCCAGTATACGCATCGAACCGGTGGAGACCACCCCTCCGGGCTGGGTAGCGGAACACCTCGCCTGCGCTAAGGAAGTATGGGTTACCCAGGACAGCGTCTCCATGGTTTACGAAGCCCTTTCCAGCGGAGCCCCCGTGGGCATCATTGAGATGCCTGTCCACCCCAAACGCGTCGGCAAAGCCCCCAGTCGGGTCACCCGTGGACTCATAACCTTGGTGCAGGAGGGATATGTGACAACCTTCACCCAATGGCTCAGTTCTCACACCCTCAAAGTTGGTCCGCCCCTGCATGAGGCAGACCGAATCGCTCAACACATCCTCACCCAATTCCCCGACCTGCTCCCATGAAAATCATGCACCTCCTACCGGCACTCTCCTCCGGCGGAGTGGAGCAAGTTGTGCTGGAGCTCTGTCAAGGTCTCACACCCCGAGGAGTGGAATGCGTGGTGGTATCCGCAGGAGGGGCGCTCGTGACGCATGTGGCTGCGGCGGGGGCTCGACACATCACACGTCCCATTGGCAAGAAAAGTATCGGGATTTTGTGGCAGATTGTCGAAATGGTCAAACTCCTTCGAATTGAAAAACCCGATATTTTACACATGCACTCACGGCTCCCGGCATGGGTAGGGCATCTGGCCTGCCGCATCTTGAATCCGCAAGAACGCCCGGTCGAAGTTACCACCTTTCACGGTTTCTACTCGGTCAATTCCTATTCGGCAATCATGACCAAAGCTCAACGCATTATTGCCGTCTCCAATTGTATCCACGACCATATCCTGAATAATTATGCCCATGTCTCGGCCGCTCAGGTGTGCACTATACCCAATACCATTGACCTCAGCGAACACAACCCTTCTTTCCGTCCCACGGAAGAATGGCTCACTGTTTGGCGACACGAACACCCCGAGCTTAACGGTAAATTTGTTCTTTGCTTGCCGGGACGCATCACGCGCGGCAAGGGAGTGCATCACCTCATTCCCGTGCTGTCCCGTCTCAAGAAGATGGGAGTGCCAGCGCATGTGCTTCTTGCGGGTGAGACAAAAAAAGGCAAAGAATCTTTTCGCGCCGAGCTTGTGCAGTCATTTGAGGAAGCAGGATTGAGCAATAACGTGACGTGGCTTGGTCTGCGACGTGATGTCCGCGAAATTTTCTATGTGAGCAATGTTATTCTATCGCTCAGCATACAACCTGAAGCAGGTCCAAAGGTCACCCTGGAAGCCTTAGCTCTTGGTCGCCCCGTAGCCGGCTACGCCCACGGAGGTGTCGGCGAAGAACTCGAGATCTTTCTACCTGAGGGAATGGTTCCGGTGGGGGATACTGAGGCTATGGCGGAAAGACTAGCGACGTGGTACCAGCATCCACCCGAATTGAAACGCCCCGTGGGCACCCCCTATGCGAGAGAAGATATGATCCAAGCTCACCTTAACCTTTATCGTTCTCTGCTATGAAGGTGCTGCACTATGCCCCCTCCCTCGAGCCCGGCAGTCCGGATGAGCTGGCCGTGGATCTGGCGTTTGCTCTGCAGGCGTACGAAGTGAGCAGCATCGTTGCCTCCCCTTCCAAAAAATGGGTCGCTCCCATCCTCAGCGAGAAGATTCGCTACGCGCGTTGTAAAAGCGAATCGCTGATCGGGCTCTGGGGACGCTCCCGTAACCTGCGAGAACTCATCCGGCGTTACTCGCCGGACATCGTGCAAGCTTACGGCTATGATGCCATAGCTGTAGCCACCCGGGCGTGCAGCGGTGAGGAAGGAAGGCAGCATCCGCACCTCATCGGCGTTCTGAGCACCTACCCGCATGACGTTGATTTTGCAGAACGCACCGGACTCTTGGAGTGTGATGCCATCACGATGATCCGCCCCGCACTTCGCAATTTCCTCAAGAGCATCCATCCGTCACTCATCAAATCTTGGATCATTCCTTACGGTGTAAACGAACTTCAGTTCTTTCCCTCCTACAAACCGACGGATACATGGAAAGAGAGGTGGTTTGCAGACCGAGCAGACCTTGCCGGAAGCTTTACCATTTGCCTTCCTGCTCCTTTGGACGAGCAATCAAGAACCCGTGACATCATCCCCATCCTGAGTCTGCTGCGCAGCCAGGACATCCCGGCGCATGCCCTGCTCACCGGCAGTCTTAAAAATGCTGATCCGAGTTACCTCAGAGAGCTGCACCACAAACTGCGCGCAGCGGAGCTTGAAGATCATGTCACTTTTCTCGATGAACCGGAAAATCTACGCGATATACTCTCCGTGAGCAATGCTGTGCTGTGCCTCACGGATAAACCGGTCGTATATCATCGTACGGCGTTGCAGGCTCTGGCGCTGGGAAAGCCCACCGCGGGATACGGGCACGGCGCCGTGCTGGAGTATCTGGAAGCGATGCAACCGATGGGTGTGCTGCCGGTAGGCGATTACGAAGCGGCGGCCGACCTTCTTTCCCAGTGGTACAGCTCTCCCCCGGATGGCATCGACGACGTACCCTTCCCTTATAAACTCAGCGACACTGCTAAAAAATACAACGAACTCTACACTCAACTCACCCAAGCCTGATTACCATGAAAATACACTTCTGCGGCGCAGCCGGAACGACAACGGGTTCCCAGCATCTCCTTGAAATAAACGGGAAAAAAATCTTGTTGGATTGTGGTCTTTACCAAGGTCACCGAGCGGATGAATTACGCATCAACCGTGACTTTCCTCTGTTCAATCCCGAAGAAATCGACCACGTCATCCTCTCCCACGCCCACATCGACCACTCCGGCAATATCCCCAACCTCGTGAAGCGAGGCTTCAAGGGGTTTGTGTACTGCACCCATGCCACCCGATCCCTCTGTGCCATCATGCTCGTCGATGCCGCCCGCATCCAGGAGCACGACTGCGCTTTCCTCACCAAGATGCACAAACGCGCAGGCGGCGAAGGCATCGTCGCTGAAGTCATTTACACCGAGGAAGACGCCAGAAAATGCTTGGATTCCTTCATCGCCCTCAGCTACGAGCGTCGTATGTACATCGACGACGGCATTGCTCTCACCTTCTACGACGCCGGGCACATCTTAGGTTCCGCCCAAGTCGTGCTGGACATTGACGACCACGAGGACGGCAAGCACAAACGCCTGCTGTTTTCCGGCGACGTGGGGCGCGGCAACAATGAATTGCTGCGGGATCCTGTGCCGGTGGAAGGTGTGGACATCATGCTGATGGAGACCACTTACGGCGGGAGGCATCATGAAGCTCCCAGCAGGGACGATGAGAGTTTCTTCCGCGAAGTGAGAGAAGCCCTGCAACGCGGAGGGAAAATTTATATCCCTGCCTTCGCTGTGGAACGTACCCAACAGCTTCTCTTCCTGCTTAATCACGCGTTTGAGGAAGGAATGTTGGGCAAAACTCAAGTGTACGTGGACAGCCCTATGGCTATCAGCGCCACCGAGCTCTTCCGCACGCATTCCGAGTGCCTCAACCCGGAGGTCTATGCCTCGCTTTTTGTCAGAAAGGATCCCTTCTCTTTTGCCAACCTCCACATGTGCCGCACGGTCACCGAATCCCAGTACCTCAACGATATCAAAAAATCCGCCATCATCATCTCGGCCTCCGGAATGTGCGAGGCCGGACGTATCTTGCACCACCTCAAGCTCGGCATCGGCAACGCCAAAAATACAGTTCTCTTCGTCGGTTTCTGCGCAGCTAATACTCTCGGTCGTCGCATCATGGACGGTGCCAAAGAAGTGCCTATCCTCGGCGGACATTACCCCGTTCGCGCTCAAATCCGCACTCTGGATTCCTTCTCCGGTCATGCCGACCACGACGAGCTTTTGCGTTACTTCCGCGACACGAAGGGCAGCAAAGCACGCGTCTTCCTCGTGCATGGCGAACCCGATTGTGCCCTCGCCATGCAGAAGGCTCTCGAGAACGAGGGAGCGACGAACGTCCATATCGCGGAAAAGGACGAGATCGTCACCTGCTGAAGAACCATGAAGAAGATTCTCATTGCCATCGTATCAGCCATCCTGAGTTGTTGTGCAACGTTTGCTCAACTGCCCTCCGACTGCAGTCAGGCTGTGCTCGGCATAGCCGACGGCTGGGACAGCTCGGCAGTCACACTCTCTCTGCTGCAAAAGCAACCGGACGGTCGCTGGGTGCGCCTGCTCGGTCCCATCCCCGGCAGGCTTGGGCGAGCCGGCTTGGTGTGGGGACTCGGAGTACACGCCAACCCTCGTGGGGGCACGATAAAACGGGAGGGCGACGGACGCTCCCCCGCCGGCATCTTCCGCATCGGCGGACTCTGGACCACCAATAAAACGCCGGTGAAACACCACCGTCGGATCCCGGAGGTAAAGGTCTGCCCTCGAGATATCTGGGTCTCCGACCCAACGCAGCCGCGCCTGTACAACCGCCACATCCGACTGGATCATCCGGCCGCCACGCCGTGGGAACTCAAAGAGCAGATGAGACAGACGGACTATGCGCACAGCATCAAATTGCTTATCTGCCACAACACGTGGGAAACTCCCGGACGCCCCGTTCCCGGAGCCGGCTCCTCTATCTTCTTCCACATCTGGCGACGGGACGGCGCCGCACCCACTGCCGGCTGCACAGCCATGGACGAAACGAATCTGCGCGCCATCATCGCTCGTCTGGATCCTGCGCGCAACCCGGTCTATATCCTGCTTCCTCGCGCGGAATACGTCCGTCTCCGCGCATCTTGGAACCTGCCTTAACCACAATGCCCCTCTACGTACAGATCAATGCCGCTTTGCTGGGGATAGCCACCGTCCTGTGCATTCTGCCGGAGTTGGTACGCCTCCTGCGTAAGCAGCTCCTCATGCGCAAACAGGGGTTACCTGCCTTGCCGACGGGAAACAAACAGATTTCCTTTCCCGGAAACGCAGATATCCTCTGGTCTCATCTCTTCATCCTGCTCTACTCCCTCCTGGCTATTTCGGGACTCTTCTCCGGCAGGGGTGACGCATCTGAACCATCGACAGACACGTACATTGTTTCTCTGTTTATCAACATTGGCATCTACCTGCCCTTCATTCATCGTATCATTTATGTCACCCGGCAAGGCATAGCTCCCGGGCTTGGCTTTCACCGCATCTCCCTCGTCCAACTCCTGCGCAACAACATCCTCTACGTGATTGTCATCCCCCTGGTGATCAGCTTCGTCCTGGAAAACCACGGCTTTGATCAATGGTTGCACGAGTGTACCGGCACTCCCTGCCAACAGGACATCATCTCTGTCCTCATCAACTCCGATAATTTAACCGCCAGAATCTGCCTCATTTTCCTAGCCGTCGTGGTGGCGCCTATCGCCGAGGAATGTTTTTTCCGCGGCTTTCTCTACAACATCCTGAAAAAAAGCTCCGGCAAAGTTGTCGCGGCGCTTCTCTCTTCCCTCCTCTTTGCGGCTCTGCACACGTCCCTCGTTCAGTTTGTTCCCCTCTTCATCTTCGCCCTGCTGCAATGCCGACTCTATGAGAAATCACGCACCCTCGTGGCGCCTGTGGCGGCTCATTTCCTTTTCAACCTGATCGGTTCGTTCTTCATTCTTCTTATTGTCATCGTTAAAGCCTCACTCTGATGCAAGATATCCTGCTCAACCGCCTCGGCGAGGATGAACTGCTCTCTCGTCTGCTGACCGCCTTCCCCACACCGAGCGACACCTCCTCGCTTGTGCAGGGACCGGGCGATGACTGCGCCATAGCACGCCGCGACGACCGGTGGGACACCCTGTTAAAAACGGATGCCGTGGTGGAGGGAATTCACTTCTCCATCGGGACAGATCCCCGCCTCATCGGTCGGAAGGCTCTTGCACGAGCTGTATCAGACATCGCGGCCATGGGCGGCATCCCGGAGCTCGCACTCGTTAACCTCTTCCTGTCCGGGCAACGCAGCGTCCGAGAACCGGAGAACATCTATTCCGGAATGGCTGAACTCGCCGAGCAATTTCACATCTCGCTCGCCGGCGGAGAAATTTCCTCTCTTCCTCATGACGGTCTCATGCTCAGTGTCACCCTCGTCGGACGCGTGGAACGCGGGCGCTCCATCCTGCGCAGCGGAGGACGCCCCGGCGATGTACTCTGCGTCTCGGGTCCTCTCGGCGGCTCCTTCATCTCCGGACGCCATCTGACTTTCATACCACGTGTTGCACTGGGTCGGGAACTCATCTCTTGCCCTACCCCACCACGCGCTATGATGGATATCTCCGATGGATTGTCCACGGATCTGCCACGCCTTGCTACGGCGTGTGGATGCGGATACGAGGTCAATGAAGCAAGTCTGCCTCTCAATGAGAACTGCACACCCGCGCAGGCTCTGAGCGATGGTGAAGACTACGAGCTGCTCATCGTGGTAGCGCCGCAGGATGCAGACTCCATGTGTTCTCAATTCGGGCTTTTCGCCATCGGCCGCCTCACGGAAAAGACGCTCAACTCGCTCTCCGGAGGCTGGCAACACTTCAGCTCCTCTCCCTACGCATGAACGCTACCCGCATACGCACTGTGCTGGAGCAATACGGCATCACCCCGTCCAAAGCTCTCGGACAAAATTTTCTCACGGACGAGAACATCGCGCGTTTCATCGTGGAACAGCTGGAACCCACGCCGCAAGATTGCATCATCGAAGTAGGTCCCGGTGCAGGCTCCCTCACGGAAATCGTCGCCCCCCTCTGCCGTAAGCTTATTCTCGTCGAGTTCGATAAGCGGCTCGCGGACTACCAGCGCACCCGCTGGGC
>CANPXA010000017.1 GCA_947585525.1 uncultured Akkermansia sp.
TAAGCCCCAGCTTAATATCCCCCTTCCTCACCATCCCCGCATAATACCCCCCTCCCGCATTATACACACACGCATCCCCCACAAATACTCCCTTCACCTCCGCCGGCGCCCTCACCGCCTCCTCCTCCGCCCCATCCAGCTGATTCTGCGCCGCCGCCCGGTACTCCTCATCCCTCACCGCACCCACACTCTCCTCCCCCCTCCCCCTCTCATGCCCCTCAGGCGTACAATTCGGGGATATGAGGATTTTTTTACGGGATGAACGTGATTTTTCAAACTGTGAGATTGACGGAGCGCAATAATTTGTGTAGAATCGATGATGCGCGGAGAAACACGAGTGTACTCCAGAGCGCAGAATAGTAAACGCATCAAATCACCCAGACTTGCCGTGTACTCTAACGAACAATATCTACTGGAACTCTTGGTTGAGGCCGGCGCGCTGGATGCCGCCATGGTCGAAAATGTGCGGGCTGAACTCGGACCGGCCGACAGCGTGATTGACTACTTGGTGCAGAACAATATGCTCACCAAGGATTATGTTGCCCAAGTGGCAGCAAACAGCTCCGGTCTCGAATTTGTGGATCTCTCTTCATTTAGCCCGGATCCCTCCATCCTCGCCCAAGTGAAAGACGACTTGGCTCGGCGTCTGCGCTTCCTTCCGCTGGGAGATGACGGTTTCTCCCTGCAGGTTGCCATTGCAGATCCTTTTGACATGGAAACCATGGACAGCCTGCCTCAATTCATCGGCAGAGACGTCTCTTTCTTCGTGGCGGCGGAGGATGCTCTTGACAAGGCTATCGCTAAATTCTACCCGGAAAAACAGACCGGAAAGCAAGCAGAAGAATCTCCTATCATTGAACTTATCGACAATATGTTCAATGAGGCTCACAGCATGCGCGCGTCTGATATTCATATCGAGCCGATGGAAGACCGGGTTCGCTTCCGTTACCGCGTGGATGGTAGGCTCATTGAAGTGGCTAATCATCCCAAGAAGCTACTAGGATCGATGGTGGCTCGCATCAAAGTGATGAGCACGACCATGAGTATCGCGGAGAAACGTATCCCCCAAGACGGTCGTATCGAGTTGGATCTCAAGAGCGGCGCCCACATCGACCTCCGTGTCAGTACAGTACCGTCCAACCATGGTGAGTCGGTGGTCATGCGTATTTTGGATAAATCCGCTCTCCAGCTTGGTCTGCCGCAACTCGGATTCCTCTCGGATGACGAGGCGACCTTCGATCGTCTGGTGACCCTGCCGGACGGGGTCATCCTTGTCACGGGGCCAACCGGCTCCGGCAAGACGACGACTCTGTACGCGTGCTTGAACCACTTGAACCGACCGGACAAGAAAATCATCACTGCGGAAGACCCGGTGGAATATGAGATGCCCGGCATCAATCAGGTTATGATTCGATCTGATATCGGGATGACGTTTGCCTCCGCTTTGAGAGCCATGCTCCGTCAGGCCCCCAACATCATCATGATCGGTGAGATTCGCGATGGAGAAACTGCCAGCATTGCCATCCAAGCTGCCATGACGGGTCACCTCGTGCTCTCCACGCTACATACGAATGATGCGCCCTCCTCCATAGCTCGTCTGGAAGACATGGGGGTGGATCGCTTCCTCATAGCCTCGGCCGTGCGAGCCATCATGGCACAGCGTCTCTGTCGGTGCCTCTGCGAAAACTGCAAACAAGACGGCAAGCTGACGCCGAAACAGGCGACCATGCTGGGCATTGAACCGGATCGCATCGTAAAGGTGCCCCATCCGGGTGGCTGTGACAAATGTCGCGGACGCGGTATGCGCGGGCGAATGGGTATCTTCGAGATATTCCAGGTGGACGACAACACGCGCGAACTCATCAACTCCAACCTCTCCTCTGCGGAACTTCGTCGCCGAGCTCGAGAGCTCGGGATGCGCACCCTTCGCGAAGACGGCATTCGCAAGGTCCTCGCGGGGCGTACTTCCGCCGAAGAAGTTATCCATGTTACCACAGGCGACGCCAGCTAACCCCACCCACCCTACCTCTCAACACCTTACCTTCTCTCATTATGGATAACCAACTGGCTCTCGACGTATTTATCAATGCGGGACTCATGGATCGTTCCATGGCCAAGGATGTCCTGGAGGAAATGTCCAACAGCGGCAAGGAACTCTGGGAAACTATGCTTGACTTCGGTATCATCCCCTCCCCGGAGGATTTCTGGAACGTTATCGCTACCGAGGTCGGCGCCCAGTATATTTCACTGGAAGGATTCACTCCCTCCCCGGATGTGCTCGCGATGATACCCGCGCCCCAAGCGCGTCTGCACGGGGCTCTCCCCATTGAATACCGCGAGGGTGAGGGTCTCTACGTGTGCTTGGAAGACCCTCTCAACCCTCAGACCGTGGACGACCTGCGCATCGTGACCGGCAAGGATATCTACCTTTACGTCGCAGCAGATTACGAAGTGCGAGCCCGCATCGCGGACTATTACGGCGGCGCGGAAGCTGCCATGGGCGATCTCATGCAAGACCTTGCGGACATGAGCGTCAGCAGCGCCGATGGCACGGAGGAGGCCAACGCTGTACCCATCGTCAAATTCGTCAATCTTGTCATCACCCAAGCCATCAAAGAAAAGGCTTCGGATATCCACCTCGAACCCTTTGAACACGAGTTCAAGATCCGCTACCGTGTCGATGGCGCTCTCTATGAAATGGCTCCTCCTCCCATTCACCTGGCTACCCCGATCATCTCCCGTGTGAAAGTGATGGCCGGCATGAATATAGCCGAGCGACGTGTTCCTCAGGACGGACGTATCATGATGCGTGTCGGAGAAAACAGCGTGGATATGCGTGTAAACTCCCTGCCTACTCAACACGGCGAGTCTGTGGTGATGCGCGTACTGGACCGCAACAATGTCAGTCTGGATCTTAACAACCTCAATCTTTCGCCTTCCCTGCACGAATATATCCTGGATACGGTCAATATGCCTAATGGCATCTTCCTCGTCACGGGGCCAACCGGTTCCGGAAAAACGACGACACTGTACGCCGCTCTGCGAGAAATTAACACCGAGGATACTAAGATCCTCACTGCCGAAGATCCTGTGGAATACGATATCGACGGCATTGTACAGGTTCCCATCAACGAGGGTATCGGTGTGACCTTCCCGAGAGTTCTCCGCGCCTTCCTGCGTCAAGATCCCGATCGCATCCTCGTGGGTGAAATTCGAGATAAGGATACGGCCCAGATAGCCATTCAGGCAGCGTTGACAGGTCACTTGGTACTCTCCACGCTGCACACGAATGATGCCGCCGGCGCCGTGACACGATTTATCGACATGGGTGTGCAGCCCTTCTTGCTGGCTGCAACGCTGCTGGGTGTGCTCGCTCAGCGACTCGTCCGCACGATTTGTCCTTACTGCAAGGTGCCGTATACTCCCTCCCGAAGCCTGCTCAACCAACTTGGCATCAGCCCAGAGTTGCTCGCCAGCCAGCAATTTTTCACCGGTTCCCGTTGCGATAAGTGCGGCAACACCGGCTACAGAGGGCGCAAGGGCATCCACGAACTCCTTCACGCCTCCGATCCCATCAAAGATCTCATCACGAAGAACGTACCTTCTGTCACGCTCAAAGCAAAAGCTATTGAGCTCGGGATGCGCACCCTTCGCGAGGATGGTATTCAAAACATCTTCGATGGTCACACCACCATTGAAGAAGTTCTGCGTTATACCTAATCTTTCCCCTACATAGTCACTCCTTTCTTACCCGATCCTCACATATGCCTAACTTTAAGTACACAGCTCTGGACCAGAACGGCGCAGAAAAGACCGGCGTCGTCACAGCCGATAATAAAATAGCCGCCATGGAAATGGTGCGAGCTCAAGGACTCCTCGTCCGTGAATGCGAGGAGGCTAACGCTGCAGCGGCCTCGGCTAAAACTTCCTCTTCCGGTGACCCCAAACAGAAAAAAGGCAAGGGGAAGCAAGCGAAGACCAAAGGGAAAGCGGGTGGTGGCGTCAAACAGCGCGAGCTCATGATTTTCACCCGTCAGCTCGCCACACTTATCGATGCCGGTCTCCCCTTGTTGCAAAGCCTTCAGGTTCTCAACAAGCAGGAGCCGAACCCCAATCTGCGCTCCACGATAGGCGCCTTGGGTGATGCGGTGCAGGGAGGTTCCACTTTCTCTGATGCCCTCTCCTCCTACCCCAAACTCTTCGACCGACTCTTCGTCAACATGGTCAAGGCCGGTGAGATCGGCGGTGTACTGGAAGTCGTGCTCAAACGTCTCGCCGAATACCAAGAAAAGGCAGGCAAGCTTCGTGGAAAGATCGTATCTGCCATGATCTACCCCATGATCATCATGGTGATTGCCGTCGGCATCCTCACCTTCCTGATGTTGGTCATCGTGCCGAAATTCAAATCAATGTTTGAGGGACAGAATATGGAGTTGCCCGCCTTTTCAAAATTTGTCTTTGACTTCTCGGACAACTGCATGGCGGACTCCATCATCCCCATTGTGCCGAACGCTCTGGTTGGGATAGGACTCATCGTCCTGCTTTGCATCTTTGTCTCTTTCTGGAGACGCACTCCCAAGGGTGGTCGAATCGTGGATTCTATCCTACTCAAAATACCCAAGTTGGGACACCTCAATCAAGTCAACGCCGTTGCCCGCTTCTCTCGCACCTTCGGTACGTTGGTGTCCTCCGGTGTGCCTATTCTTCAGGCTCTCAACATCACTCGAGACACCTCCGGCAATGTTATTGTGGCGGACGCTATCACCAAAATTCACGATGCTGTCCGGGAAGGCGAATCCATCGTTACCCCTATGTCCACCACGCCTATCTTCCCTCCCATGGTCCTCTCGATGGTTGATGTCGGTGAAGAAACCGGGCGGTTGCCGGATATGCTGATGCGGGTGGCGGAGGTTTATGACGAGGAGGTGGACAACTCCGTCTCCGCTCTGACGGCGATGCTGGAGCCCCTTATGATTGTGTGCTTAGCTCTGGTCGTGGGCAGCATTGTACTTGCGATGTTCCTGCCGATGATGGAGGTGATCAAAAACGTGTGACGGACGCATGAAGACGGAAAGAGCGAAAAAAGGGAATATTTCCGCGGGCTTCACTTTGGTGGAGGTGTTTGTTGTCATGGCTATCCTCGCTATTCTGGCGACAATGGGGTGGCAAGCTTCCGGGTTGATCAATAACCGACAGATGAATAAAACTGCCGAATTGCAGGTGTCACAAATGGAAGTCGGCATGAACGCCTATCGCATTGACAACGGGGAGGAACTCCCGGCCGGAGATGGGGACGTCTGGAGCTCCCACGTGCTCTACACGACCCTCAACTGCGACGCGGACGGAGACGGAAATCCGGATACAGATCCCAAAACTCAAGAGGTGCGTGAACCGTACTGCGATGGTATCACTCCTATCGCCGACATCAAGAATCAGAGTGAGGTTCTCAATGGCATTCCCGCCATCAAGATGTCACTTAAACCCAAAGGAGCCCCCAAGAAAAAAAAGCTCTTTGTGTTACTCGATCCCTGGGGTACGCCGTACCGTTACCGCATGGGCTACGAAATGAGAGATGAAAAAGGCAAAACCGGCAAGGGAGTCAACCCGGATTTTGATATTTTCTCTCTCGGGGTAGACGCCTCCGGAAACGGTCTTTCAAATGAGGGCAAAAACGAGGACAACATCTCCAATATACGATCCTGGCGCTGAGTCCCCTCGTTCCTCTTCATCTTCATCCGTACATTTCCTCAAATACCTCCATTCCTATGAAGCACGTACAACTGAGATCTCTCATCAAAGCTATCTGCCCTCTTTTTATTCTTTGCTCGTTCTCTCTAGCCCAACAATCAGGTGAGGAGCCTGTTCCCTCTCAACCATCCTCAGGCACTGATGCCGCCTCTGCCCTCGTGCAGCGAGTCACCCCGGAATACAGCGGTAAAGTCTCCTTCACCATCTCAAAAAAAATTAAGAAGACAACGATCGCTGCCAAGGATTCAGAGACGATTGTGATTTCTGCGCCCTCCGTGTTCGAATGCGTACGCGGTTATGGCTATTACCTGCGCCATATAGCTCGAGTTCATCTATCGTGGAACGGAGACAACAAATCGGCCGCTCGTTTTATCGTGCCCAAGAAACCGGTCGTGGTTCCGGAAGCTCTTCCTATTAATTTTGCGTTCAACTACTGCACTCTCAGCTACACCGGAGCCCACTGGAGCCGTGCAAAATGGCTTAAAGAAATCGATCGCCTCGCCCTCAATGGCTTTCAGTATGTTCTGATCACACCGGGGCTGGAAAAAGTCTGGCAAGGCTTCTTAAAGGATCTGGGATGTGACGACCTCTCCTCCTCTTTCATTGCCAATCCGTGCTTCTCTGCATGGTGGAATATGGGCAACTTGGAAGGCGAGGGCGGTCCCGTCTCCCAGCAGCTCATCAACAAAGAAGCTAAGCTCGGCAAAGCCATGGCGAGCCGCGCCAGAGAACTTGGCATGACTCCTGTACTGCAGGGTTACGTGGGCTTCGTCCCCCATAACTTTCCCAGGTACACGGACGACCTCCTGCCTCAGGGACAGTGGGTAGGCGGCTACGTGAGGCCCTCGGTGCTGCGCCCGGACAGTAAAGAATTCCCTGCTGTCGCTAAAGCCTGGTACGACAATCTCGAAAAAGTGTATGGTTTTCGAGCACAAGCATTTGGCGGTGACCTCTTTCATGAAGGAGGAAGAACCGGCGGAGCAAATCTAGGAGCCTGCGCAAAAGCGGTACAGAAAGCTATGCAGGACTTCTCTCCCGGCTCCCTCTGGTTCCTTCAGGAATGGGGAGGTAATCCCAAAAAGGAGTTGCTCGATGGTACGGATACCGACCACACGGTTATCCTTGCTCTTGAGAAGAATCTTGTCCCGAATAACAGTATGCGCCGCGATTACCACGGTCGTCGCTACGTCTGGTGCGAACTTGCCAATTTCGGTGGCAATCAGGGTCTCTTCGGCGGTTTCGGCATTTTGGAAAAAGCCTCCGGTAATGCTGACGGCGCCTCCGGGTTCGGCCTCCTCTCCGAGGGAATTGAAACCAACCCCATGTATTATGAGCTCTTCTTTGAGCGCATCAATAACCGGAGTGTCATCAAGCGCGATGCCTTCGTCAAACGTTACGCCTTGGCCCGCTACGGCAGCAAAAATCCCGCCCTGCCCCAAGCGCTCTCCCTTCTGGCTTCCAGCGTCTATACTCCCACAGGTCGCCGTGAGGGCTGTCCGGAGAGCATCCTCTGTGCCAGACCCAGCCTTGATGCGCAAAAAGCCTCCACTTGGAGCGATCCCTCAGTTTTCTATGATCCTGAGGATGTGCGCAAAGCGGGGTTGCTCATGCTAGAGGCAGCAAAGAGCGAACCTGATCTTTTAAAGAGCGACGGTTTCAGATATGACCTCGCGGATGTGTGCCGCCAAGTTCTGGCAGAAAGAGCTCGTGTCATCTTGCCACTCTGCAAAAAGGCTGTTGAAAAGAAGAATAAAAAGGAATTGGCTAAACACAGCGCCCAATTCTTGGCTCTCTTTCCTCTCACGGCTGACATTCTTGCCACCCACGAAGATTTTCTGCTCGGCAACTTCTTGCACGGAGCTGCTCAGCGCGCCGCCGGCGATGAAAAGGAAATGACTCAGCCTCTGCGTCGACTCATCACGACCTGGACCAAAAACGTCACCTCCCTTGACGACTATGCCCATCGTCAACTCTCTGAGATGATGAGCGACTATTATTTCCTGCGCTGGCAGGTCTTTTTCAACCACCTCATCGGCGGAGGTCAGGAAGGTTCCGCAAAAGAAACCGTCGTCACCAACAATGGTGAAAGAGTCGTAAGTGTCATCCGTGACAATAAGGACATTGAAACCATTGAACGGGATTTTCCCTCGGCTGACATTCCGCTCCTCACGACCCCCAAAGGCGATATTATCCAACTTGCTGAGAAGGCTCTCCAGTTTCCCATCGCCGCCTCCGGGAAAAAGGACACCTCTGCTTCCGATGCGGAGTAATCTCTTCAACGGTGCACAGGTACCCGGAGTTTTCTATGGACGATTTACGATTGGACGGCTGACACAGGGTAAAAAGACTTGATGCTTGCCTTTTGAGGCAGATGGGAGTAGCATGAGGGCGATGCAGGCTATTCATATCTATGAGCAGGTCCCTCTGTCCACGGCGGGGATCGTGATGGGGCTTCTTCTCGTTGCAGGGCATCTTATCGCCCTGCTCTACAGCAAACAGGTTCTTAACATGATGAAAACGGCATGCAATACACCTCTTCCTGCGCAGATCCTTACTATCCTCGATTTTGTGTGGATTTCTCTTCTGCTATGGGATGCGCCATGGAATGCCCTGCGCATGGATTTGTTTGACTTTGAGGGGCTGCGCGGGGTGTTGCTCGTGCTCTGTCCCGTGATGTGCTACACCTTATGTGTTTACAGCAAGCAAAATCTTCTAGGACGTGCTCTGGGTCTCTTCCTCCTGCTTTTGGGAATCATCCCCTTGGAAGCTGCTTTTCTCAAGGAGCCGGTCACACGCATTCTCATCCCCCTGTGGTGGTACCCCGTCCTCACGGTTGCTATCCTGTGGGTTGCCTTGCCCTATCTCCTACGGGATTGGGTGGATGCGCTTAAAAGACATCCACGACTTTTCCGCGTGCTCGCTTCATGCGGTCTTTCCTACGGCATGGTTCTTCTCATCTGCGCTATTTTCTTTTTTTAATCCACCTCCATGAACTCAACCTGCGATTCTCTTTACACCGCCGACTGGCTTATCACACAAAATGAGGGGAGGGACATTATTCACGAAGCAGCCTTAGCCGTAGCAGGGGACCGCATCCTCTGCGTGGGCCATGCGGAAGTTCTCAAAATCCTCTATCCGGAGGCACGTAGGGTGGACTTGGGCGAGGCCGTCATCCTTCCCGGTCTTATCAACGCGCACACTCACGTTCCCATGAGTTTGCTGCGCGGTTATTCCGACGATAAGGCTCTGCAGGATTGGCTGCAAAAAGACATCTTTCCGCAGGAGGCTCAACTTACTCCTGAGCTCGTGGAGCTTGGCGCTCGTTTGAGCATGGCTGAAATGATTCGCTACGGCACCACGGCATTCTACGACATGTATATGCTGGAGGACGCTGTCTTCCGGGCGGCAGACGCGATGGGGCTACGAGCTGTGCTCGGCGAGAGCACGACACAATTCTTCCCTTCTCTGGCAGCGAAAGATTTTTCCGGGTACGAAAGAAGAGTGCGCCGTTATGCAGAAGAATGGAAGAATCACCCACGCATTCGCCAAGCCATTGTCCCGCATGCCCCGTACACCACCTCACCGGATATGCTTCACACCTGCCGAGAGCTTGCGGATGAAACCGGCAGTCTCTTCGGGATGCACCTCGCAGAAACGGAGTGGGAAACAGAAGAATGCTTACGTGTGTACGGTAAGCGTCCGGTGGAGTACTGCGCGCAACTCGGTCTTCTGCAACCGGATTCCACCTTCTTCCACCTCGTCGATCTCTCCGAAGATGACATCCATACACTCGCGGAATCCCGCTGCGCCGGCGTGCACAATCCGGCCTCCAACATGAAACTCGCCAGTGGTGTGGCTCCCTTGCAAACCCTCCTGCGCGCGGGCATCCCCATGGGGCTCGGCACCGATGGAGCTGCCAGCAACAACGCACAAAATATGCTGCGTGAAATCTATCTGGCCAGTCTGTTGCAAAAGGTGCATTCTCTCGATCCTTCCGCATGCCCGGCTCAGACGGCACTCGACCTCGCTACCCGTGGAGGCGCGGCGGCTCTGCATGATCCCTACATCGGTTCGCTTGAACCCGGTATGAAAGCAGACTTCATCGCACTGGATCTCACCCTTCCTCATATGCAGCCCCTGCACAACCTCATCTCCCAAGTCGTCTTTGCTTCAAATGGGTCCGAGGTCTGTCTCAATGTCGTGGACGGCATCGAGCTTTTTCGGGATGGTCAATTTCTTAACTTTGATTACAACGCCCTTCGCAACGAACTCCGGCAAGCCCAAGCATGGATCCGCAAATCATGAATTCTCCGCTGGTTGCGTTACCCTATGCAGCCATCGATTTTGAATCCGCCGGGACGGCGCCCGGAGAAACCGACCTCCCTGTGCAGGTCGGTATCGTGCGAGTGAACTCACTCTTCGATTCCGAAGAGTGCTTCTGTTCCTACCTCGCCTGCAACAGACCGGTGCGCTGGAACGCCTCCCGACTGCACGGCATCACCTCTGCTCAACTAAAGAATGCTCCCTCCCTGCTGAGCCTCTGGCCGGAATTCAACCGTCTGTTGCGGGGCTGTGTCATCGTGGGACACAATCCCGGCACGGAGCACCGTTTCATGCAAGCCTTTCCCGCTCACGGCTTCTCCCCCTGGCTGGACACCCTTGCCCTGGCTCGTCATTGCATTCCTCACTTACAGGACTTCAGCCTCGGTTCTGTATGCCATACTCTGGGCATCGAGAGAGACGTGAGTCGCCTTGTTTCCGGGAAATCCTGGCATGATGCTCTCTATGATGCGGCGGGGGCTCTGGAAGTGCTCCGTTGTATCGTGCGATCCCTGCAGCTTGAAAAACGTCCCCTGCATACCCTCCGTTTCGCAATCAAGTCAACCGAATCAGCGTGAATCCCCTCCTTCAAGTGCGTCATCTGAATGTCCAATTCCGCAGTCACGGTTCCACCATCTATGCCGTGAATGATGTGGATTTTGATCTCAACGCCGGAGAAACTCTGGGAATCGTGGGGGAATCAGGTAGTGGGAAGTCTGTGACCTGCCAAGCTCTTATGGGGCTGTTGCCAGCGCCTCCTGCGTACGTGGCGCCCGACGGACAAGCTCTGTTTGAAGACAAAAATTTACTGAGGATGGGGGAGAGAGAAATGCAGCACGTGCGTGGCAACCTCATCTCCATGATTTTCCAAGACCCCATGACAGCGCTCAATCCTTGTATGCGCATTGTGGATCAAGTGGCCGAGCCTCTCCTCATCCATCGCCGCATCAGTAGAAACAAAGCTCGAGAACTTGCCATCCATGAACTGGAACTCACCGGCATACCTGATGCAGCTCACCGCGCCCTCTGTTTCCCACATGAATTCTCCGGAGGGATGCGTCAACGAGTTGCCATAGCCATGGCTCTCATCACACGCCCTCGTATCCTTATCGCCGATGAACCCACCACTGCTCTGGACGTCACCGTTCAAAAGCAGGTGCTCGACTTGCTCCAGCAACGTCAACGGGAACTGGGGACAGCCATCATCCTCATCACTCACGATCTCGGCGTTGTGAGTCAATATGCGCACCGCATCCAGGTCATGTACGCCGGCAGTGTGCTGGAACAAGCCCCCGCACAAGAACTTCTCCTGCGTCCGGTACATGCCTACACACGTGCCCTGATCGCCTCCACTCCCACCTCGGAACTCAAGGGCAAGCCCCTGCCCTCCATCCCCGGTTTTCCTCCCACTCTGCGCACTCCCCCGCAGGGGTGTTCCTTCCGAGAACGCAACACCTTGGGCGACTCCTCTCTCTGTCCCACGGAAGGCAGTATCCCCTTCGTGGAAATAGCTCCGCAACATTACGTGCGCAACTGCCCCGGCTGTCTTGCTGTGGAAGTTCGCCGGCGGTAAAAGCCTCGTCTTAAATCACACGAAGTCTGCGTCAGCAAGCTGGACTAAAACACATTTTTCTGCTATCGTTGCGGCAGTGAAAAAACCGTACATTGTTGCTCTGTTCATCGCAGTTTGCTTGGGGGCTTTCTCTTGCAGACAGGGCGAGGGTAGGGCATCGCGTACCATCCGCATGGGGTCCTTTCCTAACATTACCCATGTGCAGGCACTCGTTGCACGTAACATGAGCCGCAACGGCGAAGGCTGGTTTGAACGCTACCTTCCCGGCTACACCATCGAGTGGCAAACTTTCAATGCAGGTCCTTCTGCCGCTGAGGCTATTTTCGGGCGTACGGCTGACCTTACCTACATCGGTCCCAGCCCGGCCATCAATGCCTATGCCGTCTCTTCCGGACGTGAAATGCGGCTGCTTGCCGGAGCGGTGAATGGCGGAGCAGCACTGCTGGTGAGTCCGGATAGCCATATCGCCAAGCCCTCGGACTTTCGTGGGAAAAGTATTGCTACTCCCCAGCTCGGCAACACACAAGATGTCTCATGCCGTGCATGGCTCACAAAAAATGGTCTTACCTGCACGTTGGAGGGTGGAGGGGACGTACGGGTGAGCCCCACCACATCCTCCCTTCAGCTCCAGCTGATGAGACAGGGGAAACTTGATGCCTCATGGACCGTGGAACCATGGGTGTCGCTTATGGAGAAACTTGCCGGCGCACACCTCCTAGTGCAGGAGCCGGACGTGGTCACCACGGTGCTGGCAGGACGCGTGGCGTGGCTTAATGCGCACCCACAGGAAACTGCGAAAATCATACGAGCACACCGCGAACTCACGCAATGGATTCTTGACCACCCTCAGGAAGCTCAGAAACGAGTCGCTGCCGAACTCAGTGAACTCACCCAAACTCCCGTGGATCTCGAACTCGTGCGTAGTGCCTGGCAACGTCTCACCCTCACCAATGAAATCGATCTGACAGGGCTGCGCCAATTTGTGAAAGATGCGCAGGCTGCGGATCTGCTGGACCGTGTGCCACCCATTGAAAGTATGCTCTATACCTCACCTCAATGATCATGACAGAGAATGCCACACACCCCGAGCTGCATGACTTCCCCGCCGCACGTCTCAGCGTGGAACACGTCACTAAGACTTTTGAAACCCAAGGTGGTCGTGTCGTCGCTTTGCAGGATGTTTCCGTCAGCATCCACGAAGGAGAGTTTGTCTGTTTTGTGGGTCCGAGCGGCTGTGGAAAATCCACGTTGCTCAACATCATCGCCGGTTTGGAAAAACCTGACCACGGCAAGGCTCTCATTAACGGCACCCCCATCACCGAACCGGGGCGCGACCGTCTCGTCATGTTTCAGGAGCACGCTCTTTTCCCGTGGCTGGACGTCATTGACAATGTCATGTTTGGTCTCAAGCAAAAGCCCAATCTGAACAACCGCGAACGCATGGAAGTGGCTAAATACTACCTCTATCTCGTGAAAATGGACAATTTTGCACACGCCAATATTTACGAGCTTTCGGGCGGTATGAAGCAGCGCGTTGCCCTCGCTCGTTCCCTTGCCCCCAATCCGAAAATTCTCCTCATGGATGAACCTTTTTCCGCCTTGGATGCTATGACCCGTGAACAACTCTATGGCGACATTCAAGACATCTGGCAAAAACGCAAAAAGACCATTATTTTTGTGACTCACAATGTGCGCGAGGCCGTGTGTCTGGGAGATCGAGTCCTTCTCTTCTCCCCGCACCCCGGTCGTATTCGCGAAGAATTTGCAGTGAAGTTGCCGAGGCCGCGCAACATCAATGACCCCGCCCTTGCGGATCTCTCTCGAACGATAACGACCGCACTGAAGGGCTACGACTCCGAAGCTGACTAACTTCCATGAAAAACCTCACTCAGACTTTTCTCTTTTTCGCGCTTATTGTCCTTCTCTGGGCCGGCATCACCGGCGACCTCTCCTTTCTGGGCATTGATTGCACCCTCTGGTCGCCCTACGTACTGCCCTCCCCCTCGCTCGTAGCGCAATACCTCTGGGATAACACGGTGAATGGCAAGCTCCCACTGTCCATGCTGATCACCCTTCGTCGTCTCATCATCGGTTACCTCTTGGGGCTCATCCTCGGTCTTCCGCTTGGTATGCTTGCAGCGCGCCTCACTTGTGTGCGCAACACCATTGGTATGTTGGCTCTGGGCTTCCAAGGACTCCCCAGCGTCTGCTGGGTTCCCCTCGCCTGTATCTGGTTCGGACAAACGGAAGCAGCCCTTCTCTTCGTCGTTATCATGGGCACGCTGTGGAGTGTGCTCCTCTCCACAGAAAATGGTATCCTCAATGTACCTCCCATTTATGCCCGAGCTGCACGCACCATGGGGTCTTCGCCCCTGCACACGTTGATATTCGTAACGCTACCGGCATCCGCTCCATTCATAGTGAGCGGCATGAAGCAAGGCTGGGCCTTTGCGTGGCGCTCCCTCATGGCGGCAGAAATATACGTGTCCGTCATCTCCGGCTTCGGCATCGGACAATATCTTCACTACGGACGAGAACTCCAGCGTATGCACCAAGTGGTGGGTGTCATGTTTATCATCATCTTGGTGGGGTTGTTGGTGGATAAATTGTTTTTCTCTCCGGCAGAATCATGGTTACATCGTCGCTGGGGGACTGCTCGTAATTAATTTTGATCTTCCTCTTCTCTCATGAACATCTCGACAGAAGACATCCTCCGCGAGCTCGGTTCTATCGTACGCACCGACAAGGACACCCTACGCGCCTATTCCTCGGACAAATGGTTCGCATCCGCCCTTCCGCAGGCTGTCGCTCTGCCATCCTCTGCGGAGGAGGTCTGCCGGGTGCTCCGATTTGCCTCCAGGTTCGGCGTACCTGTAACTCCTCGCGGCGCCGGCGTCGGCTATGTGGGTGGCTGTGTCCCCGTGCACGGTGGGATTGTTCTCTCTACGGAGCGTATGAACCGCATCATCGAAATCTCTCCGGAAGACGGGGTTGCCGTTGTGGAGCCCGGAGTCCTCACGGCGGATCTTCAATCGGCTTGCTCGAAACTTGGCTGGTTTTATCCTCCGGATCCCGCCTCTCGCAAAGAATCTTCCATCGGTGGTAATATAGCAACCAACGCCGGAGGACCACGATGCCTCAAATACGGAGTCACGCGCTCCTATGTGCTCGGACTGCAGGTAGCACTCGCCGACGGCAGACTCCTCACATGCGGTGGTCGCACCCACAAGAACAAGCAAGGATTTGATCTTGTCGGACTCTTCTGTGGCAGTGAGGGGTTACTCGGCATCATTACACGAGCCACTCTGCGGCTCATTCCGGCACCCCAAGCTCGCGGCGCGTTACGAGCCACCTTTTCGTGCTTTTCAGACTCAGCGGGAACAGTCCAACAAATACTTCAAACAGGGCATCTTCCCTGTGCCCTTGAAATAGCAGATGCTTTTACATTGGATGCCGCACGTCGGCATCTCGGGACGGACGCCCTGCCCCCTGATGCCAGGGGACACCTTATCGTTGAAATCGATGGACACCGGGACTCCGTGAACCATGAACTCAACGAACTCAGGGAACTCATTTCTTCTCATGGAGGCACGCAAATTGTTTCTGCTACCACGGAAGAGGAAATTGAGAGCATATGGGAATTACGCCGAGGCTTTTCTGAAAGCCTCAAAGCGACCGGTCTCACCAAACTCAACGAAGACGTTGTCATTCCTCGCTCTCAACTCGTCGAATTTGTTAATTTTTGCACATCTCTGCGCGAAGAGAGCGGCATTCCCATTGCTTGCTTCGGTCATGCCGGGGATGGAAACATCCACACCAACATCATGATTCCACGCGATGACGAAGGTAACGAACGTCGCGCTGAAGCAGAGAGTCTGCTGCATCGTCTCTTTGCCTGGGTTCTTTCTCACTCGGGCTCTATTACCGGTGAGCACGGTATCGGTCTCGCCAAAGCTCCTTGGTTCCCCAGCTCGATCGGTTCTGTCGCTATGGATACCCATCACGCGATCAAGCATGCCCTCGATCCCACCGGGATTCTCAACCCCGGTAAACTTAACCTCTAATACAATCCCGCACTAAAAAGAACGACCCGCAAGCTACCAACTTGCGGGTCGTATTGTTCCTGGCGGCGATCTACTTTCGCGGGACCTAGCGTCCGACTATCATCGACGCGCCAATGTTTCACTTCCGGGTTCG
>CANPXA010000018.1 GCA_947585525.1 uncultured Akkermansia sp.
GCATGCACGCCTTCCCTGTGCAATTCACGCGCCAAGCAACTAGCCAGAAAAGTTTTTCCTGTCCCTATATCGCCCGAAATATACAAGACTCCGGGATAGACCCTTTCCACAATTTTGTTCCCATATTTGCTAACTTTACGGAAGGCATACCTTCTTTGTTCTGTCTCCCCTTTCCAATCAGCGAGCCTCCTTGACCTCCACGGCTCAGGCATACCGGACTCCTCAAAAAGCTCCTTGTCCTGTTTCTCTTTCTTCTTTTCCTCCTCTTGCTCAAATTTTTCTTTGTGTGCTTTACGCTCAGCCACCGCGCCCGGGCAATCGCATTCAACTGATAATCCGTCAAGTCTATGGTCTCCAAGCTTTTGCAAATCTTCTTGCGCGAATCTTCCCCGGAGTGGTGTTAAAAGAGTCTTGCCGCAGTGAGAGCAGGGACGTGTCCACTGTTCTTCTTTGCCAAAATCTTCAGGGGGTAGGTGAGTAATCATGGCATCGGGTCGTTAAGGCTTCCACCGGTTGTTTTCGGTCTTGTCTGCTTATGCCACCCGCCGCCGCTGCGCTGCGCGCGGGTTCGTTGCTTCCACTTATCCGCGTATGCCCTTGCCGCTCCTTTCCAGTTCCTCAGGGGTAGCCCGTCCGTGCCCTTCCATGTGCTATCCTCATTCAGCTTCCAAAAATCCCTTGCGCACTCCTCCACCTGCTCACGGCTCATGCGCTTATCCTGTTCCCTCAAAAACTCCTCCACTTCATGGATATTTTTCGGGCGGCGGGCTTGCCCGCTGTCATCATCATCATCAATATATTCTCTTGTCTTGTCTTTGTCTTGTATAGTCTTGTCTATGTTGTTGAACGTCCGTTGAACGTCCGTTGAGTTCGCTCCCCTCTGACTTGCCCCCGCTTTCCGTGCCTCTGCGGACGCTCTCCCTGCGTTTGAAGTCTGCTCCTTTTTAGCGTTCCTGCGGGTTTCCATTTCGGTTGAATATAAATCAACGATAATATCGTCACCTTCAATGTGCCATAGCCCCGGCGCGCCCTTTTCAATTAGCTTCTCATACTTCTTATGAGGCAATCCAAGTAGCCCGCGCCAAGACGCATTTTTTGAATTTTTTAATCCAAGTTTTATGCGGTTTCCAACATTTTTTTCAAAGCAATGCATCGAAAGTAGCACCGCAATCTTCATTTCTTCGCCGTGGCTCATCGAAATTTCTTCTCTTTTTTCAAGCATAATAGGCAAAAATTTTCCACCGGACTTCATGATACCCTCCTTTCACCGTGGACTAGTACACCCGAACACCACTCCGGGAATCCAACCTTCTTCCCCACTTTAGCGAGTGCATCACGATAGACTGCCCACGCCCAAGTTTCCACAGTCACGGCGGCGCGTTCGGGGGTGTCAACCCTTACCGCCGGGACGCCATACCGGACGGATATCGCAAGAAGCGAATGCTCAACTTGCGCTAGGTTCGCCCGTCCCATGTTTACCATCTGCATCAGCTCCATCTCGCTACCAATGACAAGAAGCCTTGCGAATTGAAACGCCCTCAGGCGGTGCATCTCTCGCATGAATCGCCTACGCTCTCGGGTCAAGCTGCCTACTAGGTCGGTCATGCTTTTCCGCTCCACGCTAAAGACCTCTTCGAGCCCCCGCACGGAATAGTCTCCGGTCTGCAAGGCTGTGCGCTCTGTCCGGAGGTGCGTAAATTTCAGCGGCATTTGTTCTCTGGTGTCGGTGATAATCACAGGCTCTGCATCCATTGGGTTCATCTTTGGGAAGTCTGTTTAGCATTTTCTTCGTATGCCCGAGCGATATCGCCAAGGTTATAGAAAAGGTCGCCGGTTCCTTTGGCTCCGCTGATAGGTCGTTGCATCCGGACTTTTCCGGCGGCTCTCAACTTCGCCATCCAGCTCTTCACGGCGGAGTCGCTGACATTATACAAGCGTTGAATGTCGGAGATACGCCCCCAGACCTGTCCAGCCTCAGGGCGGTTTTCGATTATGCGCGCCACGGCATCGATTATGAGTCGGGTCATCTTGACAAGCATCGCGGGTGTCGCCACGGGGCTCAAATTCGCGGCAAGTAAGCGGGTCAGCTCCTTCTCATCGATAGTGTCGTTCGTTTTGTTCATTGTCGTTGGTTGGGGTTGGGGGTTAGCAACTGCGCTCCTTTTTGAGCCATGCTGTCACTTCGTCAAGGTCATATCGAACACGGCGGGATTTTCCGCGGGACGATTTGCCAATGTACACGCGTGGGCAGTCCGTCCATCTCCGGAGCGTCACTTCAGACACACCGAGAGCCTTGGCGGCATCAGCCTGTTTCAGGAACAATTTCGCCGGAGTTGCCGCCATGCGGTTCTCTCGGTCGCCTTTTTGGAGTATGGGGTTTGCTTTCATTGCATCTATTATCCTCCAAACATAGATGCGGCGCGGTGCTCAGGAATTTTTTTGTGTCAAAAGCGGGGCATAAAAATTCCCGAGCTGTTGAATTCCCCTAATTTTCCCTTGTCAGGAATTTTTTTTGTGTCAAAAACGGGACGAAAAAATTTCCAAAAACCCTATTGACATTTTTTGTTCCCCCTATGTAAATCTCTCTATCCAACGCGCATTAAATGGGGGGACAAAAGGGGAAGCGGTTTGTAAAATCCCTTTTCTCATCACGCATCTTGTTGTAGAGATGTCCTCTTTTCTCGGAGGATTGCTCACTTACGAGTCTAAAGACCTCATCCTCGGTAAAAATCACGTCTCCGCGCTTCACGCGGGCTAATCCTCTCGCCGCCTCCGCATAAATTCTATCAATGTTTACCTCGTAACTTCGCATCAGTAAAGCGACATTTAATCCGGCTTTCGCCAGAAACTTTGCAAGCGACCCGTCATTTAGAAGTCCTTTCTTGTGGAATTCGCCAATATCCTCCTCAAGTAGTTTTTTATCAAGAGGTGGAAAGTAAACGGGAATAGCCTCTTTGCCCTCCTTTTTTATATCATCCTTCCAGTCAATATAGAGACTGTCTTTTTCGGGTGTCGTGGCGATATCAACCCAAAAATAATCCCCCGTTATATCAAGCTTTTCTTTATGCTGCCGTATATACTCAGCAAGTCCACTTTCCCCCTTTTTGTGCAGAGCCTCTTCAGCTCCTTTTTGCAAATTTTCCCGTTGTTCGATACGAGTCACTTCTCTCTCTCGGAGTCCATTTTTTTCGCGAAGTTTGAGAGCATCATCCTTCCAAGCTGCATAATAATCTTGCGCGCTTTGTGAACGGGAGGAAGGTTTGAGCCACGGAAAGTGAAAGACTCCATCATCTATGAAAAACGCCGCCATAGCTACCATTCCCGCGTAATCAGAAGTCACCAACAACTCCCTCACCCTTGCAAGCCCTCCCGTTCTGTATGCTTTCTCAATTTCTCTCCTTAACTGGCTGTGTTCCACAGAATCCGAGAGCCTGAGTTCCTCATCACTTTTCAACCTTGCTTCAAGAGACAAATCGAGAGCCCTCTCTTCAAGACTCGGAATTTTTTCGGCGTCAATTAGCTCATCTTCCATCGCTGTGGAGCCTTTCTTCCTCGGCGGCTTCGCCTTTGGTGCCGTCCGTTTCCTCGGTGCGCTCTTCGTCGCCTCGCCTTTTTTCTCCTGTGTTTTTTGTACTTTCTTCATGCTTTTATGATATTTCAGACTTTCCATAAGTCAATCCCTAGCTCATCGACCGCCGTTCACTCCGTCCACCTCCCCGCCCGCCCGAATGAGGCAACTATGTTCAATCAGTCAATCCCCGCGCCGCGTCTCCCGCGGCATCGCCCCGCAGAACGCGCCAGAAACCGCCTTCCCGGGGCTTGTGGAGGCTGCCGGGTGCTTCCTACCCGCCCGCGGTGCTGCACGCCGTCACGCCCGTTTTCGACGTGGTGCCTTTGGGGTCTCCTTTGGCTCGGAAAAAATAGCATCTTCCATAGATTGTTCCATCGGACGCTTCGCATCCACGCTTGCCGTGATATAGCCGCGCTCCACTTCAAGCGAAGAGTGTCCAATGAATTTCATAATCATCTCCGGCGAGTAGTTGCTGCGTCCGTCAGTAAAGCCGCCATGAAAGTAGGTCACTGCCGCATGGCGAATTGAATGAAAAGATTTTTGGTTTACCCTCTTTCGGTTGCCCTTCAACTTCCCCGCGTCCCCGGTCGCCTCAATCATTCCGTACGCCCGAAGAAGTGCGGTAAATTGCGTTGAGATACCGGTCTTTGAGCTGCCATCGTAGGCGTGAGCCATATCGGGGAAAACATACTCTTCGAGACCGTCGCACTGCTTGCGGCGGCGGTCAAAAATCTCTTCTAGTTTCGTTCCAAAAGGCTGTACCCTTTTCTGCCGGGTCTTAACTTCCGTGTACGTTACGACGCGTTTCTTCCAATTTATCGCGTCCCAACGGAGCTTGCAAACGTCGGAAAGACGCAAGCCGCCCAAGAAGAAACTAACCGCTACCATATCGCGCCACGGGTCAGGGAAGCTATGAATCATGAAGCGGATTTCTTCCAACGTGAATGGCAATTTCTCTTGCTTATCGGCTCCGCGCTCAGGAATCACCTCCCGCGCCTCCGCCCCCATGTTCACCCCCGCAAAAGGATTTTTCAGCAAATAATCATCAATTTCGACGGCTCTTTTGAAGGCTCCGGACAAATACACTTTGTATATCCCAACGGTTCCCCTTGAAACAGACTCAAGCATCTTGCGGACGAATCCCCGGCAAATCTCCGTTGTTAACAAATCAATGCGCATATCCGCGCCGTCGCCAAGATAATCGAGAAACACCGTAAACGCTCGCTCCCGGTTCCTCTCGCTGCTCATGCTGGACGTGCGTGGGATATTGGCGAGATACTTCCTTACGCTCGGAATGCTGCTATCCATTCCGTACGCCTCAGGGGTGCGCCGGAGCGCATCAATGAGTTTGTTGAACGGCGTTTTACCCGTGCTAGCCAGTTCAAACATATCAGCTTGCTTCTGCGCCTCCTGTCTGGATTTGGCTTCATTCTTCTTTCCAACGCCGATTTCGACGGTCGTAGTTTTTCGAATCTTCTTGCCGTCTTTCTTCCAGACCGCGCGCCAGAATCTACCGTTTTTCTTTTTTTCGAGCCATGCCATAATGATAAAAAATGTTCAGGGTGGTGCTTTGGGGTGGTGCTTTGGGTGGTGCTATCCTATCTCCCTCTCGCTCCCCCTGTCAATAAAAAAATCGCCGTTATCAGTGTTTTATGACTTCCGATAACGGCGAAAAACCTCTAATTCCGCTACGGGGGATAGGACTCGAACCTACGACCTCCACCATGTCAAGGTGTTGCTCTACCAACTGAGCTACCTCCGCTTTGTTTGGGGGAATGGGCAGGGATGGATTCGAACCATCGAAAGCAAATGCTAGCAGATTTACAGTCTGCCCCCTTTGACCGCTCGGGAACCTACCCATTACGATGCGCCTTTGGGTGGGACACACCCGGAAGCGCGCCGCAACTCTACACGAGAACGTGGGGAGAATCAAGCCTTTTTTTGCGGGAGCCGGGGGGAATTTGAAAAAATGACGAGAAAAAAGAGTTAGGAAACAAGTGGATTAGACTTGCATGGGGAAAGAAAGAGGAGTAAACTCTGCCATGGCAGAAATTCAACTTGGACTTACTTTTGACGATGTGCTGCTGCTGCCGTGTCTGAGCAGCATTCTCCCGGGGGAGGCAGACCCTTCCTCTCTTTTGTGTAAAGAAATACCTCTGAGATTGCCGATTTTGTCGGCTCCGATGGACACGGTAACGGAGGTGGACATGGCGATAGCGATGGCCAGGGAAGGGGGACTGGGTGTTATTCACCGCAACAATCGTATTGAGGATCAGGCGGCGATGGTCGCGAGAGTGAAACGCTTTGAGAACGCGGTCATCACGAAACCCATTACCGTGAGCAAGGAGATGAAGCTGAGCCAAGTGAAGAGCATCATGCTGGAGCATGGGTTCTCCGGCTTCCCGGTGGTGGATGAGGACAATATGTTGGAAGGGATTATCACCGGGCGGGATATGCGCGTATTTGACGGACAGGATCTGGACACCATGAGTGTGGCGGATGTCATGACGCCGCTGGCGCGACTCATCACCGGCGCGCCGAGCACGACGCCGGAGGAGGCCCGCAAAATTCTCTATCGCAACCGCATTGAGAAACTCCCTCTCGTGGATGAGAAGGGGAGGCTTGTCGGACTCATTACCGACACCGATATACGCAAGAGAGAGGCCTTCCAGGAATCCACGAAGGACGAGTTCGGGCGTTTGCGCTGCGGTGCGGCGGTGGGTCCGGGACCGGAATTTCTGGAGCGGGCTCAGGCGGTGATGGAAGCCGGGGCTGACGCCTTATTTATTGATGCGGCCACGGGGCACACGGCGCGTGTGTTGCACGTGGTAGAAAAACTGCGCGAGCTCGGCAAGCCGGTAGTAGCCGGCAATGTTGTGACTCAGGACGGAGCGAAGGATCTGATATCAGCCGGGGCGACGGCTGTGAAGGTGGGAGTGGGACCGGGTTCCATTTGCACAACGCGAATTATATCCGGTGTCGGAATGCCGCAGTTCAGCGCCATTCAGGAAGTCGCCAAGGTAGCGAGACCGGCGGGGGTTACAGTGATAGCCGATGGAGGAATACGCTACTCCGGAGATGCGGTGAAAGCATTGGCGGCCGGGGCGGATTTGGTGATGCTGGGAGGAATGCTTGCGGGCTGTGAAGAGAGTCCGGGAGCTATTGTACATTATCAGGGACGAAATTTCAAAACGTACCGAGGTATGGGATCGTTGGGGGCGATGAAAGCCGGGTCCGGTGACCGCTACGGACAGAACTCGAGCGGGAAGCTGGTGGCCGAGGGAGTGGAGGCACGTGTGCCGTACAAGGGAATGCTCAGCGATGTCGTGTTCCAGCTTGTCGGCGGCTTACGTTCGGGGATGGGGTATCTCGGGGCGAAGAATTTGGAGGAATTGAGGGCGCACGCTCGTTTTGTGCAGATCACGGCAGGAGGACTGCAGGAGAGCCATCCGCATGATGTGACGATCACGCAGGATCCGGGGAATTACAGCAGATAAGGAGCATGAGTGCGGTACCTCGTTTCGCGTGAGTGCTTTTGCGCGTGATGAGACCCAGGGCAAACGCATTAGGAAATGCGTTTGCCTATTTACGAATTACGAATTATTAATAACGTGCGCATTGTGCAGATTTTTTGAATTGTTAACGGATGCAGAGCCTTCTTAAGAGCCATCATCATGATGATCGCTGATTGTCATGATTTTTTTTGATGCGTATAAACAATGATATCAATCAATAAGAGCATTCTCTCTGTTGAGGCACTTCTCTCAAATGCGTTTATCCTGCATGAGACTCGGGAAAAAGATTGGCGCCGATCCTTCCAGGAGTCGGCGCCAATCTTTTGTTCTTTAAAACGGAAATCAGAATTCGATGCTGTCCGAGGAGGAGTCTTCGTCGGAGGAACCGCTGTCGTCATCGTCCGAGGATGAGGAGCTCTCGTCACCGCTCGAGGAAGAATCTTCATCATCCGAGCTGCTGTCGTCAGACGTGTCATCGCCCGATGAAACATCATCATCTTCCGAATCATCGGAGGAAGTGTCTTCTTCATCGGACTTGGAAGACTTTTCCTGAAGTTTGCTCTTTTGCTCAGCGATAGCCTTCGCGCGGGCTTCCTTTTCCTGCCGGATAAGGCGCTCCTTTTCCTCATCGAGGGGCTTGGAGATGAGGTGCTGTTTATCCGTAATGCCCTTGGTCTTGCGGCTGTCGATACGCGCCTGGTCATAGCCGGCATCGGCAAGAGACTCCATGATGGCGTTGCTCAGAGCTTCTTTTTCATCCGTGTTGCACACGTACAGCTTGTAGGAACCTATGGTCGGCAGATCCCACGCGGGGATACGCTTGTTGGCCGGAGCCAGCACGCCGGTGAGGTTGCCTTTGCCATCAGAGCAGAGAGCCCAAACGACTTCCCCGCCACCTTGAGCATTCGTGGTGGTGATGTAGTATTGCGGATAGACGTAGGAAAACTCCTTGACCTCGGAGTTTGCGAGCCACGTGGTGAGAGCGCGTTGGGCGCGGTCAGGCATGGGGCCCGCTTCGTAGCAATCTCTCAGTCGGGGAGAATTGACGTCATTGTGACTGAATACGGAGATGGAGGGACTTTGTGAAAGCCTCTGGAGAGCTTTCTCCGGAGAGATCGTGGAGGAACCGCAGGAGCTGATCAGGGCAGCCGCTGCAACAAACCCACAGGCGGAGCTCACGTATTTGAACAGGGAGAGTGGTTTCATATCAGGACTATCTTTCCTATTCTAGCCGCATGGAAAGGGAAAAGACAAGAAAAAACTTGCGAATGGATGCATTTTTTTTACGGACAGTCGGAAAAAGGCCTGAGGCGAGAGCCTCATCCGTCCCAAGAAAACGCGATCCCAACAGGCGGAGGCGGCGTTCCGCCGCCTATTTACGATTTACGAATTACGAATTACGATTTGGATGTTAGCGCGCTACGCGCGTTTTTGAGGAGCGAAAGTAAAACGGAATTTTCGAGAATGAGGGCGGTGACGCCTAGCGGCGTCGATGCGTGCAGAATTCGGCGGACGCGCGAGGATATGCCACCCAGGGCAAACACGTCAGGAAGAAGGTAATCAGCAGAGAAAATGCTCTTATGGATTGATATCACCATTGATACGCATCAAAAATCAGGACGACCAGCGGTCATCATGATGATGGTTCTCAAGAAGCCTTCTCGTTTACCAAATTCGCGGCGTAGCCGCCGAACTCCCATGTCGTAAATCAATTCATGGACGATGGACGGTGTACAAAGCCCCCGAGGGTGCGGAGGGGGATTGGACAAAAGCGCAGCTTTTGCCCGCAGGGCGCTGAGGCAAGGTGGTGCCGAAGCGTCAAGACGCCCGACGGCCCCGTGTAAGGCGCACGCGAAGCGGGCGGTAAGGGCGGTTAGACAAAAGCACAGCTTTTGCCCGCAGGGCGCTGAGGCAGGGTGGTGCCGAAGCGTCAATGGAGGCTAAGCAGTTACACCCGGCATGGCATAGTTCCTGACGCTTTCTCATGAACGACGCGAGTTGCTTAAAAATTCCGCTGCGCTTCCGCTCCGCTAGATTGCGCCAACGGCGCGGAATTTTCCAAATCGTAAATCGTACGTCGTAATTCGTAAATAGGCAAAACGCATTTCCTAATGCGTTTGCCCCGATATGCCACAGGAGGTCATTGACTGGGGCAGGGAAAGAGGCTATAATGACGGCAGATATGGAAGAGCAGAAGCAGTCAAGAGAGAGTGAAGAGCAAAAACAGCAGGGAGAGCAACAAGGGGATGCCTGTGCTTATGAGCAGACGGAGCCTGAGCAACCGATGCCGGAAGGCGACGTGGATCATACGGATCCGGAGCAGGCGGCAGCAGCTACGGATGACCTGACCAAGTGGAGAGAGCTCGCTCTGCGCACAGCCGCGGAATATGATAATTACCGCAAGAGATGTGTGAAGGAGAGGGACGAGTACACGCGGTATGCCACGAGGAGCTTGCTTGAGGAGATGCTGCCGATCATGGACAACTTTGAGATGGGTATGCAGATGGCGGAAAAAGAAAAGGGCTCGATGATTTACATCGGGATGGAGATGGTGCGCAAGCAACTGGCCGATTTCTTGTCGGCGCAGGGAGTGGAGCAGATCCCTGTCAAACTCGGAGATGCCTTCGACCATAACGTGCACGAGGCTATCCAAAGTGAGGTCTCGGAGCAGGAGGAGGGGACGATCCTGCGTATTTTGCGTCCGGGGTACACCCTCAAAGGAAAACTTCTGCGACCTGTCAATGTTGTGACGGCGAGTGCGCCGCAACAGGAGCGCCCCGTGGAGGCATAAAACGGAGAAAAAATTTCACAGGATATGTCCAGAGATTATTACGAGGTGTTGGGAGTGGCGAAGGATGCGGATGAGGCGACGATCAAGAAAGCCTACCGCAAGCTCGCCATGAAGTACCACCCGGATCGCAATCCGGATGACAAGGAGGCAGAGAAGAAATTTAAGGAGATCGGCGAGGCGTATGAAGTGCTCAGCGATGCCGACAAGCGGGCGGCGTACGATCGTTTAGGACACGATGCCTTCAAACAGGGGGGCATGGGAGGAGCGGGGGGACCGGGAGGATTCGGAGGATTTACCGATCCGATGGATATATTCGCCCAGATGTTCGGCGGGATGGGAGGTTTCGGCGGCGGAAGGAGGAGACAGACGGATCCGCGCCGACCGGGGTCGGATCTCAGGTACGACATCGACATCACCTTGGATGAGGCGGTGAAGGGGTGTGACAAAGTGCTGGAAATTGAGAGGTTGGTTCCATGCGATGTTTGTTCCGCGACGGGGTCAAAGGATGGGACGAAAGGGTACAAAACTTGCACCACTTGCCAGGGAAGTGGCGTCGTGACACGTCAGAGCGGCTTTTTCATCCAGCAGAGTACGTGCCCAACCTGTCGAGGAATCGGTCAGATTATCAGCAACCCATGCAGCAAGTGCCACGGCGAGGGTCGGGTGCACAAGGACGTCCAGATCACCCTGCACGTACCGGCAGGGGTGGATACAGGGACTAAGTTGCGGTCCTCCGGGAATGGGGATGCGGGGCTGCGCGGAGGAGAGACCGGCGACTTGTATGTCTTCATCGAAGTGAAACCCCACGAGGTCTTTCAGAGAGAGGGGAAGGACCTGAGCTACACCATGCCGATACCATTTGCTTTGGCTTCGCAGGGAGGAGTGCTCAGCGTGCCGACTCCGGACGGCGCTGCGAAGCTGAAGGTGCCTGCGGGGACCTCAGGGGGAACCATCTTCCGAGTGAGAGGGAAAGGGATACCGTCGTTGAAAGGGGGAGCGCGTGGAGACCTGATGGTAGAGGTTCAGGTAGAGACGCCGACCCATCTGAACACGGCTCAGAAAAAGGCCTTGGAGAGCTTTACGGAGAAATTGGAGGCGGAGAATCAACCGGAGAGCGAGAGTTTCCTGAAGAGAGCCGCAAAATACATGAAATAATGGGTGAGAGCAGCTTCTCCCCGAGAACAAATCACGAACCATGCACCGTTGCTATCATCCCGGGGAGAAATTGGAGGTGGGGCGCATCGTGAAGGTGTGCGGGGAGGAGGCGCACCATGCCCTGCGGGTGATGCGGCTCAGGGAAGGAGAACATTGTGAGCTTTTTGACGGAGAGGGACGTGCGGCTCGGGGATGCATCGTTTCTGTCGGAGGGGGAGAGATGCAGATGAAGCTGGAGGAGGTGGTTGGGAAAGGGAAGGATACGTGTGAGATCACGCTGGCGGTGGCGGTCCCCAAGGGGGCTCTTATGGAGCTCATTGTCCAGAAGGCGGTGGAGATGGGGGTTCATCGCATCATTCCCTTGATCACGGAACGTACCATTGTCCGCATCATGGGGCAGGGGGCGGAAGCCAAGGCAGCCAAGTGGAATCGCACGGCGTTGGAGGCCTGCAAGCAGTGCGGAGTGAACACCTTGCCCATCGTGGAGGTCCCGTGTAGCTTTCGGACGTTTCTTCGTGAGGTGGCGGGTGAAGAGACGGGGCTGAAAGTGCACTGTGCGTTGGTGCCGGAGGCGCGACCGATCCGTGAGGTATTGGAGGCTGCGCGGGAGAGGGGCGAAAGGAGAGTGATGCTGTTGGTCGGACCGGAGGGAGACTTCACGCCGGAGGAGAACGCGGCGGCGGCGGTGGCGGGATTTGAGCCGGTAAGTTTGGGGGCCACGGTACTGAGGGTGGAAAGTGCGGCATTTTTTGCTGTAGCAGCTGCGCGTTATGCACTGGATCCGGCAACAGGAACAAACTCATAATGGCATACCTCCGGGTCAGAGACGTGCATGTGCATTACCCCATACGCAATGCATGGGGAATCCCGCAGGGAGAAGTGCGGGCAGTGGACGGAGTGAGCTTGGAGGTCGAGAGGGGGGAGGTGCTGGGCTTGGTGGGAGAATCCGGTTGCGGCAAGACATCCCTGTCTCGAGCCATCATGCAGCTGCAACCCGTGACATCCGGAAGCATTGAACTGGATGGGGAGGAACTCATCGGGAAAAAAGAACGGGAGTTGAGGCGCAAGCGTACGGATTTTCAGATGGTGTTCCAGGATCCTTATGCGTCCCTGAACCCACGGTTCAGCATCTACAGCACGCTCGTAGAAGCTCTCAGTCGGCGCGCACCGCTTCCATGGCGACGGCGAAGAGACGCCGTTGCGCAGCTCATGGAAAAGGTCGGACTCAGTGCAGAGCACATGTACAAATATCCGCATGAATTTTCCGGAGGGCAGAGGCAGAGGGTGGCAATTGCACGTGCCATTGCTCCGGAGCCGAAGTTTTTGGTAGCGGATGAGCCGGTGAGCGCGTTGGATGTGTCGATACGCAGTCAGATTTTGAATTTGCTGATGGATTTGACCCATGAGATGGGGCTGGCGATGTTGTTTATCTCGCATGATTTGAGTGTGGTGCATCACGTGGCGGATCGTATTGCCGTGATGCAGCGGGGACGTATCGTGGAGTACGGGGAAGCGAGGGAGGTATTTAATCACCCGCAGCACAGTTACACGCAGCAGTTGCTCCGCGCTGTGCCCAAGATGCTGCAATGACCGTGGCGGAGGTAACACCAGTACAGCTTGAACTGAGAGCGGATGGTACACTTTTTGTGTTACCCCGTGGGGAACATCCCCGGTTGGAGAGAGCTTTTAACGCCGGAGTCGGGTCTGGGATGCTGGATTTGCTTCGGTATGGGGTGCCGACCGGGGCAGCATCTGTGATGGTTTGGCTGCGGGACAGGACACGGGAGAGAATGATGGAGTACTTGCGATTGCTCAGGCGCGGGGAAAATGAATGGCCTTCGGAGAGTCCGGAGCAGCTTGTGAAGTTGCTGGAGGGGATGCCCCCTTTATCGGGGGAGGAGGTGGGCGTCGGACAGCTCGGAGAGTGGTTTGCAGAGCTGCCGGGCGCGTTGCGTGAGCTTGCACGGCGGGAATGTTGCACGGAGGAGGAATGGCTGAGTCGGCTGGGCGATGGGTGGCAGCAGCTCGGCATGATATGTTTTCATCTGGCAGAAAATGCGGGAGAGAGGGCAGAGAGTGCGCCTTTTGCATTTTTGGCCACTTTTGTACACAAGGTGGGGCACGATGGGAGGGCGCGGCATATTCCGTTGGGGAATGCGGCGACGATGTTGGCCAATGATCGCACGGCGCTGTTGAGCTTGTTGCGTCCGCTACAGGCTGCGGCCGAGAAAGATGAATTTTTACGGACGTTGATCAACTCACGAGAAGTGTACAAGCCGTGTGCCTGGACGGCGCGGAAGGCGTACCGGTTTTTATCCGTGGCGGAGAAAGTGGAGGAAGCCGGCATCGAGGTACGCATGGTGAATTTGTGGAAGAAGCAACCGAGGCACGTCGAACTGGAAGTGCGGGTCGATTTGGCAGAACAGGGAGGGAAGGGCGCTCCTAGCGTGAGCATCCGTTCTCTGTTAAAGTTTTCACCGCAGATCGTGTTGGGGGATTATCGGTTGAGTGCGGAGGAATGGCAGCAGTTGATGGAGGGGGAGGACGGACTGGTGCGGTTCCGTGGGGAGTGGGTTTTACTGGACAAGCAGAGGTTGCAGACCCTGCTGGAGAGTTGGACGCGAGCATCACGGATGGCGCACGCGGGAATTCCCATGATAGCCGGGTTGCGTTTCCTGATGGGGCAAACTTCCGGCAAGAGCGTGCAGATTCCCCCTGCGGATGAGGGAGTGCATCCCGTCGCCGGAGCTCGATTGGCCTTGGCGTTGAGCAATCTGCATTTTGGAAATGAATTGCCGAATTTACCATCGGATTTGGAACGTACCTTGCGCACGTACCAGCTGGACGGGGTGAGGTTTTTGTCCAATGTCACGGAGGCAGGGTTTGGGGCGTGTTTGGCGGATGACATGGGGTTGGGAAAGACGTTGCAGGTGATTGCCTGGTTGGTGCATCTGCAGAGGAGTGGGAAGATAGGAGGAGGGAAGGGCGCGGCGTTGGTCGTGACTCCGGCATCACTGCTCACGAACTGGCAGCACGAGCTGAGCAGATTTGCCCCGCAACTCAAGGTTGTCTTGCTCCATCCGTACGCTCTGAAGCGGTCGGAAATTGCGTTGCTGCACAGCAATCCGGAGTGGCTGATGCGTGAGGCGCACGTGGCTCTCACGACGTACGGCATAGCGACGCGGGAGGAGGGATTGGCGCGTGTGAAGTATCCGGCGCTCGTGTTGGACGAGGCTCAGGCAATCAAGACAGGAGGGTCACAGAGAACGAAGGCCATGTTGCGGTATCATTCCGGGCGGCGTGTGGCGCTCACAGGAACGCCCGTGGAGAATTCACTGACGGAATTGCACTCCCTGTTTGAGTATCTGAATCCGGGGTTGCTGGGAAGCGTGAAAGAATTCCATGCTATGGTGAGCAAAATGGGGGAGGACTATACCCAGTTGCGGCGATTGGTACGGCCTTTTTTGTTGCGTCGGGTGAAGAGTGATCCGGGCTTGTTGCCGGAGCTTCCGGCAAAGACAGAGGTGCCGGCGTATTGCCTGCTGACCCCGGAGCAGGCGAGACTCTACGCGAAGGAGGTCGAGAATCTGAGAGCTGTTCTGGCTGAGGCGGAGGCTTCGACACGGGTGATGCTCATTCTTCCTATTTTAGGTCGCCTCAAGCAGATATGCAATCATCCGGCGCAGTATTTGGGCGAGTCGTACTATGATCCGGCGTTGAGTGGAAAATTTGAGCGCCTCGGGCACCTGGCGAAACGCATCAAAGAAGCGGGAGAGAGTTGCCTCGTATTCACCCAGTACCGAAGTATCATGCCTCACCTGCACGACTATCTGGAGGAGATATTCGGTGCGCCCGGTTTGATGCTACACGGTGGGGTTGCGATACCCGACAGGAAAAGGCTGGTGGAGGAATTCCAGACACCGGGGGGACCTCGTTTCTTCATCTTGTCCTTACGGGCAGCGGGAACCGGACTCAACCTCACCCGAGCCAACCATGTCATTCATTTTGATCGCTGGTGGAATCCGGCCGTAGAAAACCAGGCGAGTGATCGGGCGCACCGTATGGGGCAGCAACGTCCCGTCATGATCCATCCCCTCATCTGCAACGGAACTATTGAGCAGAACATTCATTCCATGCTCCTCAGGAAAACAGCTATGGCAGATTCTCTCCTCTCCGGTGGGTTGGAGAACTTGCTGTTGCATTTGAGCGCGGAGGAATTGATGGAGTTGGTGGGTGGCATCGGAGGGGAACACGACCCGGGAGAGTAGATTGATGGAACGATGGACGATGGACGATGGAAAAATTCCCGCGCGTAGCGCGCAAATTTCCCAAATCGTAAATCGTAAATAAACAAACGCATTTCCAATGCGTTTGTCCTGGGTTCTTGACTCTTGAGGTCGTTTTTGGTATAGTGGGCGCAGGATATGGGACAGGAATATTTTTCAGCGTTGGTGCAGCTTTTGGCGGGCTTTGGCTTTGCCGGGTTGATCTTGGTGCTCAGCGTGATTTTCGGACGCAGGGCGAAGGTACGCAAGGCGCAGGATGTGCCTTACGAGTGTGGCAATGTGCCGGAGGGCGATGGGGCGCCGAGCTTCTTCTCGATCAAGTATTACTTGGTGGCGGTGTTGTTTTTGGTGTTTGACTTGGAGGTGATTTTTCTGTATCCGTGGGCGCTCAACTTTAAGGA
>CANPXA010000019.1 GCA_947585525.1 uncultured Akkermansia sp.
GCCCGCATTGAGGAGGAACTCTCTGACTTGCCGGAGGACGAGGCAAGTGAGTATCTGCGTGACCTCGGGGTTCAGGATTCCGGTGTCAGCGAGCTCATCCGCGCGGTTTATCATCTCCTCGGTCTGCGCACCTATCTGACCACCGGACCGAAAGAAACCCGTGCCTGGACCATTCCCGCCGGCGCCAAGGCGCCACAAGCAGCGGGGGTCATTCATACAGATTTTGAGCGAGGCTTCATTGCAGCTCAGGTTGTGGCGTACGAGGATCTCGTGTCGTGCGGTTCGTTGCATAAAGCCAAGGAAAACGCCAAGCTGCGCATTGAGGGCAAAGACTACGTCGTGCAGGATGGCGACGTGGTGGAGTTTCGGTTCAACGTGTCTAAATAATTCGTGCCACCTCCGCGCCGGGAACACCATTAATCACCTTCTGAAAGGAGGGAACGAAGGGCTTCAAAAGGCATGGTTCTTTCTTGAATAATGGCGTCGGCCAGTTTTTGTTTGGCATCGTGCATTTTCAGGACGCGTTCCTCAACCGTGTCGTGCGCGATGAGACGGCAGACTGTGACAGGATTGAGTTGGCCAATGCGGTGGGTACGATTAGCGGCTTGAGCCTCTACGGCGGGATTCCACCAGGGATCCAGTAGGATAACGTAATCCGCAGCGGTGAGGTTAAGACCGGTTCCACCTGCCATGAGCGAGATGAGGAAAACTTGGGCATCACCTTCCTGAAAGTCCTTTACGATCCGAGAGCGGCGTCGGGGTGGAGTATGGCCATCCATGCGCAGGGTGGAGATGTTTGCTTCCTGCAGGGATTGCTCGGCGAGATCAAGAACATCGGTGAACTGGCTGAAGACTAGGGAACGATGACCGGCGGCGCGTAGTTCCTCGACGAGTTCGACCATGGAATCAAGTTTGGAGGATCTACCCTCGAAAGAGGGCAAAACCAATTTGCCATGGCAGCACATACGGCGCAGGTGCGTGAGTTCGGCGAGGAGAGCTGTGGCTCCGTCCCCCTCAAGCACTCGCTCCTTGGCGCGCCGCCGACAAGACTCGTAGAGAGCTCTCTCTTCAGCAGAGAGTTCAACCCCAATGACAACCTCGGTGAAGGGAGGTAGCTGGGGCAGCACCTCAGCCTTGGTTCGACGTAGAACGATGGGAGCCACGAGACGGCTCACCCGTTGCGCCAGATGTTTATCTGCCTTGAGGAAACCGGAACGCGGTCCGAGCATATGGGGATTGAGGAAGTTGACGAGACTCCAGAGATCCAGCAGGCTGTTTTCGACCGGTGTACCGGTGATGCAGACGCGAGCCGAGGCACGAAGGGAGCAGAGAACTTGGGCTCGGCGAGAGGAAGGGTTTTTCATGGCCTGCGCCTCATCCAAGGCAATCACATTCCACGTGTAAGAGGAAAAGAAAGCCGGATTGGCGGAGACTTGCCCGTAGCTGGCGAGCAAGAGGTCGTTGTTGCCCAAGGAGAGAGAGGAAAAATCGCTCTTTTTGCAGTCACTGAAGAGGACGGGATGCAACGATGGCGCGAAGCGCACGCACTCGTCCACCCAGTTGGAGCAGAGAGAAAGGGGCGCCACAACGAGGGACGCTCCTTCTTTTGCCCGCGCCATGAGGAGGGCGAGTAATTGCACGGTTTTTCCCAGCCCCATGTCATCCGCCAAAATGGCTCCTATGCCAAGGCGTGCTCGAGAGAGCAGCCACCGGAAGCCTTCCAATTGGTATTTGCGAAGAGATACTTTAAGACCGGGGGGAGCGGCTTCGTTGTCGTATTCCTTGAGTTTTTCGCAAGTGGCGTGCAAGAGGGACGGTAATTTCCCTCGCCAAGAATTGACGAACCCCGGTGCTGTTGCGGAGGGAATGAAGTATTTTGATTGATGGTGAATGAGAATGGAATCAAGGAATTGGAGTTTTTCAGAGAGCGAGTCGGAGAGGTAAAGAAAGAGAGTTTCGCTGAGGGGCAAGAATTCGTCGTCTTTCTTACGGTAGGCGGAGAGGAGTTGAGAGAGGGTAAATACATGCTTTTCATCCACAACGAGTTCAGCGCCGATTTCCAGCCAGTCGGTCTCGGTTTGATTCGCCTCCAGTTTAAACCTGTCCGACCGGACACGTAGGATTTGTAGGCAGTCGTGTTTGTCGTTCCAGCGAGAAATGGCGTGAGCGAGTTCAGCTTGATAGAGCATACGTAGCATACTCCCTCGACCCGAAACTCTGAGGGTGTATGGATCCGAACCGGGTGTATTCGCTGCCCCCAATGTTTCCAGCAGAGAATTCGCAGCGGCAACTTCAGCGGCTCGATTTCTGCGCACGCAAATGGAACCTTCATCCGTTCGCAGCAAGAGGATGTCAGAACCCTCTCCCGGTGAACTGTATTCCGTCAGACCGGGTTGGTGTTCGATGCGTAATTGGAGAGAATAGACATCGTTTTCGCGGGATGCGAGCACGATAAGTTTTCCATCGGATTCGGTGCAGTCGAGTAAATCTCTCGGTATGTCCCCGTGCATTTCAAAGTATTCGGAGAGAGAGAGGAGCAACCAATGCACCCGGTCGCGTTCGGCGAGATTCAGTACCACCGATCCATTTCCCAGATAGTCCACCAGAGTTTGCATCTTCGGGGTGAAGAAGGGGATGCTCAGGGAGCCATCCTCCTCCACGGAGAGGTGAGTGAACTGTCCGCGATCCATGGTAAGCCTCATCAGCCTGTCGCCGTCGATGGAAACATCGATGGAGGGTCGCACTGTGCGCAGTCTTACCGGGCGTCTGTAGTTTCCCTGTACAAGACGAAGACGTGGATGTGAAGCCAAGGCAGCGATGTGCAGGATGCCATCGGTGGGAGGATGTTCCAGCGCCTTTGCGAGAGAGACGGCGATGAGGTCCCGCTCATCTTGGCAATCGATGCGGGAGGGGTCGAGGACATCGTCGATCTCAATTTTTCGCCCGTGGTTGTAAAGTTTGCTTGCGACAAATCGGGGTTCGAGTCGCTCCATGCAGCCGGAGGGATCCATGTAGATATCCCAGTAAAGCCGTTCTTCTCCGGAGAGTGAGAGTTTTTGCGTCAATGTGCTCAATCGACTCCATCTCGCGTCCTCTTCGGGCAGCACGAGGGAAGTTTCCGGGAAGAGGGGAGTGGAACGACAATCTGCTATGATTTCGCTGAGTTGGCGTTTGTTGGAACTCTCCAAGGCGGGGATATTGATGAGAGCAGAGGCGGCGTACTGTGCCAGCAGTTTCAGTCCGGCTTCGTGAGCCCAGCAAACCGCGGCAACGAGTTTGGAAAAATTGAGGTGGAGTCCGGTGTTTTGCAGAATGCTCCGCGATCCCATGGCAATGGGAAGAAGAGGGAGAAAACCGTCTAGTTTGAGTGACCCCACGCGACGAGTTTTGCGGTTTTGCACGGAATCCCATAGTTCGAGGGCATCAAAAAAGCCCTCTACATCCGCCACGCATTCCTTATCCTCCGCAGGGATATTACTGAGCATGAGCTCCCGAGCTGTGTTAAACCATACATTGATGATGCGTAGAGAGGCCTTCATGCGCACAGCCGTGATAAGAGCGAGCAGCAGCAAAGAACCGCCGCATGAGGCTGAGATGCTGTAGCGCATGGTTTCGCGAGCCCCAAAGAGGGAATGAAAATTGTTTCTCGCGTGTTCCCAATCTCCGACCCATAGGCCGTGGCAAGCACGAGAGATAAGGGCTTCGGGGGATTCCCGGTCTGCTTCGTTGCCAAGCGAGAACAGTACACTCGGATTACCTCGCAGCATGGTCCAACCCACGGAGAGCATGAGCGGAAGGCAAGCAACGTCCAATTCGACGCTTTCAGGCACGCGGAAGAGAGTGTAACGACTCGCAAGCATGGTCATGATTTCCTCTCTTGCTGGTCCGGAAGGAATATTTTCAGCGCCCTTCCAATTTTCTCCCAGCACAGAGTCCCAGAATACCTCGCTTTCTATGAGGGGACGGGCGCCGGTCCGATTCACCCCTCCGCTCAAACGATGAAAACGAAGGAAATCATCCACGTGTCCGCAGAGCAGGGCATACCTCGCTGCGCATATATGGCGTGTAGGTTCAGGAATAGGGTCGTAGACGGCTGGTCGTTCGAGGCGTTCGCTGACGATGGTGGAACACAATTGCTGCGCAGAAGGAGAAGAATCAAAACTCTCTTTTAAAGCAGGAAAATCGGGCTGCTTGATCATCTGATAGAGCCAGGCTTTACGTTCAACCTCGGGCGGAATATCCGTCTCCGGAAAGTAGCATCTCACCTCACTTTCCGTGAGAGGACCGCACACAGCACAGCAGAGCCCGAGCAACGAAGAGTCTCTGTCCGATCCGTGATCCATGGTATGGATAGATTGGTCGTCTTCCATGGTTCATGCTAATTGAAAATTTCAGCGAATGCAAGAGTTTTATGATCGTTCTGAATGAAAGAAGAGGAAAGTTCCTTGAACTCTTCAGCCTAACAATACTCTGTCCCCTCCACTTTGCACACCATGTGGACGCAATCAAGGCAGCTTCTGCGTTGCTCGGGTGCCGCGGAGAAGAAAGAGTAACATATTTTCTAACTGCTTGAATTAGTCGTCGGCTAGATAGAGAATGACGGGCATGATGGTTTATGCGGTACCACTGGGTATATTGGTTTCTGTGGTGGCGTGGATGATTTCCACGTACATACGACTGAACCATCTCCGCAGGATTGCGGGAGAGGAATGGCAACGCTGGGGAAAGATAACGCAGGTGCGTAATGAGTGCCTCATGGAGTTCATCGTGTACTTCTCCGGCCATCTGCCGCAGGGGGATGTGCGACCGAGACGATTGCGCAGGATTGCGGATGATTCAAAACGGGTGGTAGAAACGTATCCGACCCCTCCGGCAAATGACGAGTTGCACCACCTGTCTGCCTCGGAGGCGCAGCTGAGACACATCTTGGCTGCGGCAGTGCAAATGATGGCAGAATCTGCAGAGATGCAGGCGGATGATAATCTCATCATGCTCTCGGGGAGGGTGTCGCTTTCTCTCTTTGAACAGGATGAGGTAACGCGTTCGTTTAATCGTTGTGTCGCTCTTTACAACAATGCGATAGAGGCACCGGGCGTCCCATGGGTCGCGGACATTTTCGGCTTCTCTCTCATGGAAAAAATCAGTTGATCAAAAAAGATGCCGCCGCCCGTACGAAGGAAGCAAAGCCAGAAAGACGGCAAAGCCCCCGAGGGCTCGGAGTGGGATTGGACAAAAGCGCAGCTTTTGCCCGAAGGGCTCAGCGCCGATGGGGCGGCGCTGAGTCAATGTGGTGCCGAGGCGTCAAGGCGTAAACACAAACATTTCTCACCACACGTTCCCTTGTTTCAAAAATTCCGCTGCGCAACCGCTTCGCAATTCCGTGCACCAGCGCGCTGGCATCCACATCGTCCATCGTCCATCGTAAATCGTAAATGGGCGCCGTTAGGGGCGCCCGGGGGGGGTGTGCTTAAACGCTTTGACAACGGGGGAGAAGGGTGGTAGGATGGCGGCAGAATGAGGGGTGCTCAAGTTGAATTGCTGGCGCCGGCGGGCGATTGGGAAAGCGCGCGGGCGGCCGTGGCGAATGGAGCAGATGCCGTGTACTTCGGGACGGATCGCTTCAATGCTCGCATGCGGGCTGATAATTTTGCTCTTGAGGAGGTGACGGCGTTGATGCTTTACTTGCATAGGGAAGGCAAACGGGGCTATGCTGCACTCAACGTGTTAATCTTTCCCGGGGAGGAAGAGGCCGCAGAGGCCTACTTGGGGGAGCTTGATGCAGCGGGGGTGGATGGAGTCATTGTTCAGGACATGGGGTTGGCTGCTGTGGTAGCGGAGAAAAAGAGGGAGGGGGTATGGAGGATGGAGTTGCATATCTCTACGCAGATGAGCGTGACAGGTCCGGAGGCCGTGAAATTGGTGGATGAACTTTATTCTCCGGAACAGATTGTGTTGGCGCGTGAGTTGTCCCTGCGAGAGATCGCAGCATGTGCAGCGGCGACAGGAGCTCGTATAGAGGTGTTTTGTCACGGGGCTTTGTGTGTGGCGTATTCCGGGCAGTGCCTGACGAGTGAGAGTTTGGGCTGTCGTAGCGCCAATCGAGGAGAATGCGCCCAGGCTTGTCGTTTGCCGTACCGGTTGGAGCTCGATGGAAAGCTGGTGGATTTAGAGAAAAGACCCTATCTTTTTTCGCCGCAGGATCTTTGCAGTATCGAACTGGTGCCGCAGATGCTCCGCGCCGGGGTACGCAGCTTTAAGATAGAGGGACGCCTCAAGAAACCGGAGTATGTAGCGGCGGTAACGGGCGCCTACAGGCGTGCTTTGGATGCAGCCTTGGTCGGAGAGAGCCTCGATGAACGAACAAGGCTGCAGGATCTTTACGCCATGAGCATGACCTTTTCACGTGGGTTTTCAACGGGCTGGCTCGAGGGAACCGACCACCCCAAGCTCACCCACGGGAGGTTTGGCAGGAAGCGAGGCATATGGGTGGGCTTGGTCAGAGCTGTGGAGGAGGGGAAAATAATTTTGGATCGCGAGCCGCAGATTCCACTGGCAGCGGGAGATGGTTTTGTCCTGGATACAGGGGAAAATGACGAAAAAGAAACGGGAGGATGTATATCGTATGCGCGTGGAGACACTCTCTTCTTTCACCCGCGAGCCTGCAACATACGCTGGACTGAAGTGCGACCCGGACAAAGTGTGCTGAAGAGTTCGGATCCGACGCTGGAAAAGAAGTTGCGCGCGAGTTGGATGTCGCAGAGGGAGCCGGAGCGTCGCGTATGTGTCCTCCCGGTGATGTATGTCAGAGGACGAGTTGGGGAGCCGCTGGAAATTGAGTGTGGTGGTGTGGTGGTACACAGCGAGACAGCGCTGTCGCCGGCTCGACAGCGACCGCTGACAGCAGAGGTTGTGAAGGAAAAATTATCTCGTACAGGAGGAACCGGATATGTGGCGGGAAGGATTGAATGCGAGTTTGAAGAAGGAATGATTTTGCCCGTGTCAGAACTCAATCGTATGCGTCGCGAGCTGCTCAAACAGTTGTCAGAAAATCACCCGAAAAAGTATCCGATCGAGTTCCATCAGGAGCGGCAAATTCACGCTGCTGCACCGACTCAGGTGTATGAGTTGCGCGTGCTGTGCAGAAGTTTGGAGCAGGCTTTGTCTGCTGCCGAGAGCGGTGTCACGAATTTGTACTTGGATGCACCAAAGCCGGGAGATTTGTCCCGGTGGGGGCAGTCGTTGAGAGATCGTTTTCCCTCAGTGAAGTTAATGCCCGCCACTCTGCGTATCATGAAGCCCCATGAAGCCGGCTACTTTAAGTTCATTCGCGAGATGAACCCGGACGGAGTACTCGTGCGGAATTTGGGAGCCGCAATGTGGTGGCTTCGGAACGAAACGCGAGTCCCGCTCTTCGGTGATTTTTCCCTGAACACGTCGAATGCGAAAAGTTTGCAGCTGTGGAAAAGTCTCGGTCTGGCGAGTTGCACGGTGTCGTACGACCTCAATGCGGATCAGATCAATGCCCTGTTGGATAGCGGCTGCGGACCTGATCTTGAACTCACTCTCCACCAACACATGCCGCTTTTCCACTGTGAACACTGCGTCTTTTGCACATTTCTCTCCCATGGACACAGTTTTAAGGATTGCGGACGCCCCTGCGAAAACCACCACGTGAAAATCATTGATCGAAAAGGAAGCGCTCATGAGTTGCGCAGTGACGAGGGCTGCCGCAACACTCTCTTTAACGCGCGTGCCCAGACGGCGGCTCGGTGCGTTTTCCCGGCCATGCGGGCGGGCTTATCTCGGTTTCGTATTGAGTTGTTGGAGGAAGATGCTGACCGGACGCGGAGACTCATTTCTCTGTATCGGAATTTTATGAACCGTCAGTTATCCATCGACCAACTTCTCGCGAATTTGGAGGCAATTGACCGACCGGGGGTCACAGAAATTGAGAGCACGAGATGAAGACCAACCAAACAACATCGAAAAATCTGACGAGCCGTGGATTGCTCAGTCTGACTCCTCTGCTCGTCTTTTTCCTTGTGTACGTGGGAGGGGCGTTGTGGTTCGGAGATTTTTACAAGATGCCGGTATCGGTGGCATTTGTGGCGGCCGCTGCATGGGGAATGGCGTTATTCCGCGATGTGCCGATGGCGGAAAAACTGGAGATATTTTCACGTGGTGCGGCGCATCGTGACATCATGATGATGATATGGATCTTCATGATGGCGGGTGCTTTCGCACAGGCGGCCAAGGATGGGGGCGCTGTGGATGCGGTTGTCAATCTGACTATGCATTTCATGCCGGCGGGGATGCTTCCCGCAGGGATTTTTCTGGCAGCTTGCCTCATCTCTCTTTCTATCGGTACATCTGTCGGTACGATCGTGGCCCTCATGCCGGTCGCTGTGGGTATTGCGGAAAGAAGTACACTGGAGCCCGCTCTCGTCGCCGGCATCGTGGTGGGAGGCGCCTTTTTCGGAGATAACTTGAGCTTTATCTCGGACACGACAATAGCGGCTACTCGTACGCAGGGGTGTTCCATGCGTGATAAATTTGCGGCGAATGTTCGCATTGTCGTACCGGCCGCAGTGCTGGCGCTGCTTCTCTACGTCGTGGTGGGATGGAGGGGAGGGGAGATGATACAGGAAGGCGCGGTGGAGTGGAGCGGGGCAATACCCTACCTGATCGTGTTGGTGCTGGCTTTGATGGGAACCAATGTGTTACTGGCGCTCATGGTGGGCATCGTAACGACGGGATTGCTCTGTCCTGCGTGTGCATGGGAGGTGAGCGATTGGGTGAGTTCTTTGGGCAAGGGGATGCTGAGTATGGGAGAGTTGATCATGGTGACTCTCCTGGCGGGAGGACTCCTGGGTTTCATCCGACATTACGGAGGAATCGACTGCGTAGTGCGTATTCTCATGCATCGCGTCCACAGTGTTCGCTCCGTGGAACTCGGCATTGCCCTCATGGTCTCCTTTTCCAATGTCTGTACGGCAAACAACACGGTGGCTATTCTCACAGTCGGGGATATCTCTCGCCATTTGTCCAAGCATTTTGCCATCCCGGCTTCGAGAGCCGCCAGCCTGCTGGACACCTTTTCCTGTTTGGTGCAGGGAGTTCTGCCGTATGGTGCACAGCTGCTGATGGCGGCACAGCTAGGGGGCATCAGTGCGGCTGAAATCATCCCGTATTTGTATTATCCGATGCTGCTCGGTTTATCGGCACTGATATCTATCCTGATGGGAAGCAGGAGGATGGTCTGACGGAACAGCAAAAAGAGAACCGCCCCTTCGCGGAAGGAGCGGTTCCCGAAGAATACTCTGTTCTGCCGCTTACAGCAAAGCTTTCAGATGCGAAATGATGTTATCCTTGGAAGTGGCTCCGACAATCGTATCCACCAGCTCTCCGTTCTTGAAGAACAGAAGGGTCGGAATTGATCGAATGCCGAAACGGTTGGCGAGATCTTTGTTGACGTCCACATCTGCTTTACAGACTTTGGCGACACCAGCCATCTCTGTTGAAACCTGATCCACGATCGGGGAGATCATTTTGCAGGGACCACACCAAGTTGCCCAAAAATCAACCAACACGGGGACGGCTGAACCAAGCACCTCGGATTCAAAATTCGCTTCTGTTATTTGCAATGCCATGAGAATTTTCTTTTCTTTAATTTGATGAATTGTGTACGACCTTTTGTTGACTATTTGTTTACTCTTCCTCTTCATCACCGGAATCCTCCTCAGCCTCGGACGTTTCCGAAGAGGACGAGGAGTCGGTGGAATCATCACCGGCGGCTGCAGCGGAGGGTTCCCCGAAGAGGTATGCCGATACGCGGTTAGGTGTTTGGTCCGCCGAGTAAACGGTATAGAAGAAGAAGAGCCCCACGAGCAAAGCCGCTATGGAAATACCCAGTTGGACGGGACTCGGCGGAGTTTCCTCCTCATCCTCCTCTTGGGTATGTTTGGCCGTTTGTCGAGAGAGTCCGGCAGGTTTGGTAAAGCCTGCAGGCTTCGGCGAGGTGGGAGCGGAAGGCTTACCTAGAGGAGCCGTTGCCGCCGGCATGGAAATCGTGGGGGTCGATGGAGCTGCCCCGCCGGAAGGACGCAGCTTAGGCGTTCCTCCCGCAGCAGGAGCTTGCCCCGGAGGCGTCGGACGAGTCAACGGAACGGTAGCAGCCGGAGGAGTCGGAGCCGTCGGAGACACGGGAAGTGGTCTTGGCTGCATCACAGGGGGCATCCCGGGCGGCTGAGGCATCATGGGACGTCCCATGGGAACCGGACGCACAGGAGCCATGGGAACCGGCATATTCGGAACCACCGGTGGCACAGGAGCCATAGGCTGCTGCATCGGCATACCCGGAGCCTGCGGCAGGGGTGCCATGGGAACAGGCATGGGCGCAGAAGGTGGCATGGGAACCCCGGGAACGACTCCGCCCTGCGGAGCAGCACCTGGAGGAGGAATCGGAGCCATGGGGCGTACCGGAATGGAAGGTGCCACAGGAACCCCCGGAGGCGTCGGCATGGGAGGAGCCGAAGGCGGCACTGGAGGCATAGGAGGCTGGGGTGCAGGAGGAGTGCTCATAGCAGTATAGAATGGCTACCCGATGCAACGGGTTTCTATTATATTGCACCTTTTTTGCGGCAATGCAAGCTGAAAACGCATTCAAAAGTAATTTTTTTTAGAGCGCATTGCCACACGTGTCCCAATAAAATTTTCTCCGGTCTCATTCAACCCATTCCCCAGGGCAACCGCATCAGGAAATGCGGGAGCCTATTTACGAGTTACGAATTACGAATTACGAATTACGAATTACGATTTGAAAATAATGCGCGCTACGCGCGTTTTGGTGGGGTAAAGTGCTCGATGGGCGAGCTTGAGTCAAAGCGGTATGGCGTAACTCCGGACGTTTTCCTTCTGTCAACGCACCCTCATTCTCGAAAACTTCGTTTTACTTTCGCTCCGCATCTCCGCGCGTAGCGCGCTAAAATCCAAATCGTAATTCGTAAATCGTAAATCGTAAATCGTAAATGGGCGAGCTCCGCTCGCCTCCGCTTGTTGGGATCGCGTTTTTCTTGGGACACATGTGGACCCTTGCGGACATATCAGCCGAGTCGGTCAGACAACAACTCAAACTTCCTCGGAGAAATCAAATTTGCGGAACTTCCACAGCCCGGAATCAGGTTGGCGCGAGTCCCATAGCAAGATGCCCATGGCGCCGAGGAGTAGCACGCGAAGTCCTGTATCGGTTGGGTAATTGACAATGCTGTGGGGGCTGCCCAGACAGTTGCAAGTGAGATCGAGCCCGCGAATCCAACCTTGGACGTAGAGAAAGAGGAATGTAGCGGTCATGACCGATCCCCAGAGGGTGGCACCGCGGTATGCAAGACGAAAGAGGAGACAGACTCCGACCACGAGTTCCATGCCGACACCGATGCAGGCGAGGGGGAGAGAGAAGGTTTGCGGCAGCAAGCGACTTCGCGTGATGAAGTCGGCGGTCTCGCTCAGTTGAGTAATTTTGAGCAGACCTACCGTAAGGAAGAACAGACCAAAACCAATGCGCAGAAGAAAGAGGAGCAGGCGTAGGATGAAGGGCTTCCGCATACAGGTGGGGTGTTATTGGATGGAGAGAGAGACAGGGCAGTGGTCGGATCCTGTGATAGAAGGGTGAATTTCTGCTTCCTTGACCCGAGGCATCAGACATTCGCTGACGCAGAAGTAATCAATGCGCCAACCCACGTTGCGTGCCCTAGCCCCGCCGCGGAAGCTCCACCAGGTGTAGGCATCCCGTTGTTCAGGATGCAGGCGGCGAAAGGTGTCGGCAAATCCGCTCGTGAGCAAGGTGGAAAAATCGGCTCTTTCCTCATCGGAGAATCCGGCGCTGAAATGGTTGGCATCTGGACGCGCTATGTCAATTTCTTCGTGAGCTACGTTGAGGTCGCCGCAAAAAATGACCGGTTTTTTTAGCGCTAGTTCGGTCACGTACGAACGGAAAGCTGCATCCCATTCCTGGCGATAAGGCAAGCGGGCAAGTTCGTTCTGTGAGTTGGGTGTGTAGCAGTTCACGAGGTAAAAATCAGAAAATTCCATGGTCGCTACACGTCCTTCATTGTCGTGTTCCGGACGACCGATTCCGGTGGAGGTGGAGAGAGGAGCTACACGGGAGAGGATGAGGACGCCGGAGTAACCCGGACGCACGGCAGGGTTCCAGAGGCTGTGCGACCAACTTGCGAGCCACAGGTCGGGAACTTGCTCCGGTCGAGCCTTTACTTCCTGGAGACAGAGCACGTCCGGGGCGAGTTCGTCCATGCTCTCCGGGAGACCTTTCCCCAAGGCGGCTCTCAACCCGTTTACGTTCCAGCTTACCAATTTCATGACACATTCAGGGTATCATAGACAGCTCACTCTGTCAACGTGGTTGAATCAAGGAACAGGGCATCCGCATGAGAAAATGCGGTTGCCTATTTACGATTTACAAGACGCTCGACGGCCCCGTGTAGGGCGCACGCGAAGCGTGCGGTAAGACCGATTGGACAAAAGCGCAGCTTTTGCCCGCAGGGCTCAGCACCGATAGGACGGCGCTGAGTCAATGTGGTGCCGACGAGTCAAATTACGAATTACGATTTATTAATAATGTGCGCGTTGCGTAAATTTTTCGAATCATCAGTGTGTGCGGATGAGTTTGCTAGATTCGTCATCTTGATGACCGTTTGTTGTCATGATTCTTGATACGTATAAACGATGACATCAATCAATAAGAGCATTCTCTGTGTTGGTGCACTTCTCTCAAATGCGTTTACCCTGAATCAAGGACCAGGGCAAAGGCATGAGGAAATGCGTTTGCCATTTACAAGACAGCCGACGGCTGTAAGGCCGATTATAGCCAAAAGCGATAGCTTTTGTCCCAACGGGATGAGGAGTCGTGAGGCGACTCCGAAGCAACTGACGATGGGGCGGCGTCAATGGGAACAAAGCCGGCGAGACGGCTGGGCATAGTTCCGGACGCTTTCCTTGCAGCGATAACCCGTGATTTCATTTACCGACTATGCTCATGCATTGCACAGTCCGCGCGTAGCGCGCTAACATCCAAATCGTAAATGACTTATCCTGTTCCCTAGAGAAGCTGGGTGGCGATTTCGTCTGCAAGAAGGAAACCTCGTGGGGTGAGGGTGAGTCGCGAACCGGAAAGATTGCAGAGTCCTTCGGAAGAGAGTGTGTGGAGGAGGTCGGAGCGATTTTCCGGAATGAGAGAGAGGGGGATACCTTCATCGGTGCGCAGACCGAGACCGATGAGTTCTGTGCGACGTTGTTCCGGGGTGAGTTTTTCGACGGAGCCCGGAGGGAGAAGCCCTTGGGCAAGGGCGTTCATATAGCCCATCGTGTCGTGTGCATTTTCATAGCGTACACCGTGCACGGTACCGCAGGCGCCCGGACCGAGCCCCGTGTAATCCTCGCCCTGCCAGCAGGACAGGTTGTGCAAAGATCGGGTGGAGGCAGAGCGCGCATAGTTGGATATCTCATAGTGTCGAAACCCGGCGGCAGTGAGTATATCATGCGCCATGGCGTACAGTCGCACCTGTTTTTCTTCCTCCGGTGTCGGGAGTTTAGCGAATGGTGTCCCCGGTTCCGGCGTGAGGTTGTAGGTTGACAGATGATCCGGTTCGCAGGCAACGGCTTGTTCAAGTGTGTTCCTCCATGTATTTGCTGATTGGTGGGGCAAGCAAAATATGAGGTCCATATTCACTTGAGGGATGCCGACCTCACGCAGCAGGGAAACGCTCTCGCGTATTTGTGCGGGTGAGTGTTCTCGACCAAGAAAACGAAGCTCGCCGGGATCAAAAGACTGGGCTCCCAGGGAAATTCGCGAGATGCCCAATTCGTGCCAATGCCGAGCCTTAGAGGAGGTGAAGGTAGCGGGGTTGGCTTCTAGGCTCCATTCACGTAGTTGCGAAAAATCCAGATGCTCTCGCAGTCCGTCCACCAGCTGCTGCAGGTGTGTCGGTGAGAGCATACTCGGCGTTCCTCCTCCAAAGTAGAGCGTGTCCGGTTTTGCCCCCTCCGGCAGACGCAGTCGTGCCTCCCTTGCAACTGCTTTGACAAACGCACGAATGTTGGTCGCTCCCGGCGTGTGTTTGTAGAATGCGCAGTAGGGACACACCCGATGGCAGAAGGGCACGTGGACGTAGAGGTGCATGATGGGGTTGGATCAAGTTGGATCCCCTTGGCGCGATGTAGAAATGCCGTTACCGTTCAATAATTTCGTTGTCGTCAGGGACGAGGACGTTAGACAGGTTGAGAGCGCGGATGTCTGCGCGGGTAACAGTGAGGTGACTCACCGTGTCCATGTGACTCGCAATGATACAGGCGTCCGGCACGCAGGAGGAGAGAGCTTGGACATCTGTAAGATTCATGATGAGTCGGTCTCCGGAGGCAACACTGGCGCCACAGGCGTTGATGACAATGACCTCGGGATGGAAGGAATTCAGAGCGGTTTGCACTTCCGGACACCAGATGGTATCTCCGGCGACGTAGAGTGTTTTTTCTCCTGAGGATGAGAAGACGACGCCCATAGCGTCGTACGGCATACCGATGCTTTCACAAATGGGTTTGATGATGGAGCGTTCTCCGTGCTGGGTACCGGTTTTAAAGAGACGAATGCCGAGGAAATCCGTTCCGTTTTCTGTGAGGATGCGTACATCCGTAAACCCGTGTTGTGTGATGATTTGGCTGTCCGCTTCATTTTGCACGAAAAAGGGAATATCCTTCCGCAGAGCTTCCAGTGCGATCTCATCAATGTGATCCGGATGCCAATGCGTCAGAATCACGGCATCCACCCGGACGATTTCTTCTACGCTGATGGGTAATTCACAGCGAGGCTGACGAACCTCCGGATGGACAGCCGAATCAAAGCCGGGCATGGATTCCTTTGGCATCAACCAGGGGTCAATCAGGAACCGGGTGTTGTTGTAAGTAATGACGAGTGTGGCGTTTCTTATTTGGTGAATTTTCATCGTATGATGGCTTTGCTCTTTTTGGGATGTTCGGATGCCTCGTTCTCGTTGAAAAAAACGAGGACGAGTGACCCGTTTGCCACTCGCCCCCGCGAGAATTTTTATCTCTGCACGCTTTACAGTTCAGCTGCAGACGCCTTGTCGAGGAAGAATTTGGCGTCCGGGTGCTTCTGCAGGAAAGAGGCCGCCACATCAGCCGTAACCGGTCCTTCGATTGCCTTCTTCACGATGGAAGCCTTCTTCTCACCCCAGGCCATCAGACGTACCTTCTTGGCGCCCATGATAGTGGCTACGCCCATGGTGATGGCGGTCTTGGGCACGTTGTCGAATCCTCCGAATGCGGGAGCCGCATCGGTCTTGGTGAGGTCGTCCAGGGTGACTTGGCGGGTGATGGTGGTGTCATCGGATCCGGGTTCGTTGAAGCCGATGTGACCGGTGCGGCCGATGCCGAGGATCTGGAGGTCCAGACCACCGCAGGCCTTGATCTTAGCCTCGTAGGCGGCGCAGTG
>CANPXA010000020.1 GCA_947585525.1 uncultured Akkermansia sp.
ACAAACCTGTACGGCGCTCTATTTCGCACACGCTCCCGAGTAGCGGCGGCGGTACATCGCTTTTTCTTGGAACGAAACTTTGTGTGGGTGCACACGCCTATCATCACGGCATCGGATTGCGAGGGTGCGGGGGAGATGTTTCGAGTGACGACGCTGAATCCTATGGCGACGAACGCGGATTACTCGCAGGATTTTTTTGGAAAACCGACGAGTCTGACGGTATCCGGGCAGTTGGAGGGTGAGGCTTTTGCTTGTGCTCTGAGCCGTATTTACACCTTCGGACCGACTTTCCGTGCGGAAAATAGCAACACGACAAGGCACGCAGCCGAGTTTTGGATGATTGAACCGGAGGTGGCGTTCTGCGACTTGGCGGGCGATATGCAGCTGGCGGAAGATTTCCTCAAGTATGTCGTCAGCGATATGCTAAGCGATACGAGCGGCGACTTGGATTTCTTCTGTCGTTTTGTCGATCCGGGACTGCGCGAGCGGTTGGAGTCTGTGCGAGATCGCGCGTTTGTGCGCTGCTCGTACACGGAGGCGGTAGAGCTCATGCAGCACAGCAATCACCCCTTCGAGTACAAGCCTCACTGGGGAATGGATCTTCAGACGGAGCACGAGAGGTTCTTGACGGAGACACATTTCCACGCACCCGTGATCGTTCACGACTACCCGCGTGAGATTAAGCCGTTTTATATGCGTACTAACGAGGATGGACGCACGGTGACGGCCATGGACGTGCTCGTGCCGGGGGTGGGTGAGCTGATGGGAGGCAGTCAACGTGAGGAACGTGAGGAGGTGCTGGTGCAGAACATCCGCCGACTTGGAATGAATGCGGAAGGCTACGCCCATTATGTGGACTTGCGGCGTTTTGGCAGTGTGCCGCACGCCGGATTTGGGGTCGGTTTCGAGCGTCTTGTCATGTTCGTCACCGGTGTGTCCAACATACGTGACGTCCTGCCTTATCCGCGGACACCCGGAAATTGCGAGAGCTGATCGGAACTTGCCACGGCAACCGCATTTGAGAGAAATGAAACCACGAGGGAATGCACCCGCTCCGCACATCCCGCGCGTAGCGCGCTAACTTTCACATCGTAATTCGTAAATAGGCAAACGCATTTCTAATGCGTTTGCCCCGCGTTTGGGGTTTGCCATCCGACATAAACTGTGATAGTATCGAAAGAGTATATGAAGACTACAATTTTGCATCGCTTTTTTCTAGTCGCCCTTACCGCAGCTTGGAGTGCGTTTTCACAATCTTCTCCGGAGCGGATTGACTCGTCGCCGGCCGCCGATTCGGTACCGGAGAAGACCGACGCAGCCCCCCCCTCCGTTGACACGCCGGCGGACGATGAAAAGTCGGAGGAACCGTCAGCAGAGCAACGTGTGGAAGCTATCAATAAGCGTTTATCCGAAATTAAGCAGATGGTAGATTCGGTCAAAACTGACACACAGACTATCCTCTTGGATCGTTACAAGCGCAACGAGAGTCGTGTGCAGGAAAGAGTGAAGGCAGCCCTGAAGGCGAAGGGCGAGTTGGATGCCGCAACGCAAGAGAGGGAAGCTGCGACCGGCGTAGCTTTTGAATACGACGTCATTACTCGTGCCGATACGGAAGATTTTGTAAAAAAAGGGGATGCTCTGATTAAGAAAGCTCTCTCTGCTCTGGGGGCGAAAGGTGAAGGGGATCAGGTGCGTGGCTTGGAACTCTACGCACAAATAAGTGAGAATTATCGAGGAGCTGTCAAGTATGACAATGTGAAGAAAAAGGCCAAGGTGGTGATGGAGAAATTCGCCAAGAAATGGAATCGTAGCAGGGAAAATTTGGAGAGAGTTCGACAAAAGGCTCAACCTGCAACACTGAAAAAATGGGAAGCTAACGAAAAACGTCAATATGATCGTCTGTCTGATGAGCTCTCCGCAGCCGGAAAGGAAATCAAGAAAGCTTGGTTCCTTCCGCAACAGGATAATATGCTCATGCTCAATGATGCCTGCAATACGGCGAGGACGGCTTTGTCCACCATGGAGAAGGAAGACACGGAAGAGGGCGGAAGGACAGAGGAGGTTCTCAACCGATATTGGGATCTGTTGGATCATGCGAGGCAGAAGATGATGGAGGGAGAGTACGACGAGGGGAGCAAGATGTTGTCTGAAAATGAGGTAGTCTCGGATTTGCGCTCCCTCAGAGGAAACAGCATTTCTATGGATATGCGCACTTCACTCACCTCCCAGCTTCAAAAATTACGCTCTGAATTGCAAGCCCGAAATAGCAACGACCGCAAAATTGCCCAAAAAATCTCACGTGCTGAACTTTCCCAGAAACTCAGTCTCAAGGCAGCAGATGATCTCGTGAAAGGAATGGAGGACGATTTTGCTCGTATCAAGGAAGCTGAGCAAAGAAGAGTCGCTGCGGCCGAAGCTCGTGAAAAGGAAAAAGCTAAGGCGGCTGCCGAAAGAGAAGCGGCTATTAAGAAAATGAGAGAAGGCGATAAGGAGGATTCGACCACTGATGAGGACAGTGAAACAAGTGCGGGAGGCGAGGACGAAACAGACAAAGAAGACGCCAGCGATGAGAAAATTCGCGAGAAGGAGCAAGGTGGTGAGGAGGAGGCTTCTGAGGGGGATGATGAGGAAGAGACATCGGATAGTGAGTGATCCATGAAAGTAGTGTCGGTAGGCATGGCGATGATTCTGGTTGCACCGGTTTGGGTGTGTGCCACGGAGGGCACGTCTCCACAGGAGTATGATGCAGCTTTTGAGCGTTATATCGCATTGGGTGATGAGCTGTCGCTCTTGCTGGAGAAGGCTCAGGACAAGAGGAGCGCCGAGACACTGGCAGGAGAGTTGCAGGGAGTTTTACTTCGGGTGGATGAATCCAGATTGGAGATGCGAGCGATAACGAACCTCACAGAGGCTCAGTCGCGGCACATTCGAGAAAAGTACGAGAAGCGTATGCGTACTTCATGGGGGAAGGTCTATGACCAGATATATCGACTGCAAAAGAGTCGCTGCTATGATTCCGTTGCCTTACTCAAACCCTTTAGCATTCTATGTTCTTTCTTAGAAAAATGAGGATTCGACTGATCATCTTGCCCGTACTTTTTTTGGGTTGTTTCGTGACTGCGCAGGATAGGATTACCCTCACCTCTCCGCTGCAGCAGGAACAACTCCCACCGGAGGAGAAACATCTGCGGACGGGGATCATCATCCTCGCCCAACTTTGTAAGACGATGTCTCAGGTCAATGACCCCCAGTCTGCCCAAGCAGCCGTGCCGATTATTGTACGTCTTTCCCGGGAACTCCATCTCTGGGGCCAAGGGATTGCCCAACTTCCCCAGCGTAATGAAACGCTCATGAGTACTTATGAGCGCCGCTATCTGCCCATCATTGAAAAACTCAACAGCCATCTGCGTGTGCAGGGAGAACGCTTGGCTGCCTCTTCTTATTACGGCTCTCAGGACCTGCCCACGGCGCTCATGGCGCTCTACAGTTCGGTACAGCAATGAAAGGCTTTCAAGGAGCGTTGGTCGGATGTGAATTGGTGATGTGCGCCTTTTGTATGGTAGCGGGAGAAACACCGCCGGATGCCGGTCCTTTCCTACGCAGCCGTGTTGCTCGGCTCCGATCGCACGACTCAATCATTTTGCCCAAAGGGGAGTACCATTTCTATCCGGACTCATCTCCCAAGATGAATTTTTTCGTTTCCAACCACGACCAACAAAAAGACATTCCGGTGGGATTGCCTCTCGTGGGTAAAAAGGATGTCGTTTTGGACGGGCAGGGCAGCACCTTTATTTTTCACGGCAAAATGCAACCCGTGTACGTGCAGGGTGGCGAAGGCATCACCCTGCGGCATCTCACCATCCGGTACGCCGCTCCCTTCCTGACGGAGGGGAAAATAGTCGATACCGACGGCGGCAAAACCACGTTGCAATTTGCTCCGGAGAACCGCTACAAGGTCGATGACGGGAAAATCAAGGTGTTCTGCGGGGAGGAAGAACAAACGGTGCGTCTGGCAAATGCGTTTGAGCCGGAGGGACCGATGGTGCCCAGGAGGGGAGACGGCGATTTGCTGTGGAATTACAGGGCAGAGCAAGTAGCGCCGGATAAGGTGCGTTTTGATGTGGATGCCGTTGGACTGGGCTTGAAGGAGGGGCAGGTGCTCGTGCTGCGCAGCGGGGCTCGTCCCCATCCCGCCGTCATGCTCGACCGCGTCAGGAACGCCACTTTGGAGGATGTCGTTATCTCTGACAGCCAGGGTATGGGTTTGCTTGCACAGCGCAGTGAGAACATCTCGTTTATCGGTGGAGGGTGCGTGCGCGTTCCGGGACGATCCGGCACCACTTCGGCAGATGCAACACACTTCTCCAATTGCTGCGGGGAGATTGTCGTACGCCGTGCGCTTTTCGAGGGGATGATGGATGATGCGATCAATGTGCATTCCACCTGTCTGCTTATTGAGAAGGTGGAAAGCCCCACGTGCCTCGTGGCGAAATACATGCACCCCCAGGCGATTGGCTTTGAGCTGTTCGCCCCCGGTGAAAGCCTGCAATTCATACGTCCTTCCACGCTGGAGAATCTGCCGCCTGAGACGCAGCGCACGGTAAGCAAGGTGGAGACGATCGATCCGACGCACGTGCGCCTGACCCTCGAAAAGGCTTTGCCGGATGGAGTTGGTGAGGGCTACGCGATCGAGAATTCTCAGTGGGTCGCCAACGTGACGTTCGCGGACAACATCGTCCGTCACAACCGCGCGCGAGGAGCGCTATTCACCGTTACATCCGGGGATGTTCGTGTGCAGGGCAATCGTTTTGAACGCGTGCATGGCAGCGCTATTTTGCTTGCCGGGGACGCCTCAGAGTGGTACGAGACGGGGGCGTGTCGCCGGGTAAGCATCGTGAACAATGTCTTCGACCACAATCTCACCGCCGATTATCAATTCACGGAAGCGGTCATTTCCATTTGCCCCAGTGTGCCGGACATGGCGAGACAGAAGGTTCCCTACCACGGCACTGTCGTCATTGAGGACAACACCTTTCTCACACACCACGTCCCGCTGCTTTTTCTCCGCTCCGCTTCTGGCGTTAGTTTTACCCACAACAATCTGAAGTGGGATGATGCCTTCCCCCCGCGCCGCGAGCCCGAAAAACCATTTATCATCGACGGTCCCGCTCCGCAAAATCTTCAATTACCCGATTATAACAACTAACCATCCATCATCAACAACTATGGCCATTATCCGCCCCTTCGCCGCTCTTCGTCCCCCCAAGCTTTACGCCGAGCAAGTCTCCAGCCTGCCCTACGATGTCATGAACCACGAGGAAGCCTGCCGCATGGCAGCCGGTAACGTATCCTCCTTCCTGCATATCTGTCGCGCGGACATCGATACCTCGGAATCGCAGATTCACGACCCCGTTACCTATGCCAAGAGTCGTGAGAACTTGGAGGAATTCATTCACCGCGGCTTTCTCGTTCGCGATGCCTCGCCCTGCTACTACATTTACCGCCAAATAATGTGGGGACGGGTACAGACGGGAATCGTGGGTTGCGCCAGCGTGGATGAATACCTGGACGGCACTATCAAAAAACACGAGCTGACGCGTAAGGAGAAGGAGCTGGATCGCATCCATCACTTTGATGCTTGCTCTGCGCAGACGGAACCCGTTTTCCTCGCCTACCGCAAGCACGAGGGCATCTCTGCCGCGGTGCGCGAGTGGATCAAATTCCACAAGCCTGAGTACGACTTTACCACGGAGGACGGTGTCACTCACATCCTTTGGTCCGTCGACGATCCCGGCGTTATCGAGACCATTCGCCATGGCTTCGAGGAGGTGCCCGCTCTCTACATCGCGGACGGACACCACCGCACGGCTTCCTCGGCCGCCGTCTCCGCCATGCGGCGCAAGCAACATCCGGATTTCACGGGGCAAGAGGAGTTCAACTACCTCATGGCTGTCATTTTCTGTGACGAGGATCTCTTCATCATGGATTACAACCGCGTGGTGACGGATTGGAACGGTCACAGCGCAGAAGAATTCCTGCAACTTGTCGGAGAAAAATTCAACGTGACGCCAACGGACAAACCGGGACCTGTCGCTCCCCGTGCAAAGCACGATTTTGGTATGTATCTCAATGGACAGTGGTACACTCTCACCGCAAAATCCGGGAGTTTCGATGGCGAGCATCCCATCCGGAGTCTGGACTGTTCGATTCTGCAGCAAAACCTCTTGGCCCCCATCCTCGGCATCGAGGACCCACGCACCAGTCCGCGCATCGACTTTGTGGGCGGCATTCGCGGTCTGGAGGAACTGGAGAAGCGCGCCGGCTCGTCGGGCGTGGCTTTTGCCCTCTACCCCGTGAGTATGGCGGACTTGTTCCGTGTGGCGGACAGCGGGGAAATCATGCCGCCGAAGTCAACGTGGTTTGAACCGAAACTGCGCAGTGGTTTATTTGTGCATGAGATTGAGAGGTGAGGTTATTTTCCTGTTCAAACGCATCAAATTATCGTAGAATAGCCTCATGTTGCATAGGCTGCAAGAGAGCAAAGGAACAATGGGTTGCGCTGAATGCGCTCCTTCGGAGTCTCCCGCTTTTCTCACGCAGCAGGTTATCACCTACCTTGGCAACAAACGAGCCCTGCTTGCCCCCATTTTGAGCGCTGTCGATACGGTCAAACGCCGACTTGGGGGCGACCGTCTTCGCAGCCTTGATCTTTTTTCCGGCTCCGGCATTGTCTCGCGTGCTCTCAAGGCACATTCCTCCGTCCTTTACGCGAACGACCTGGAGTTCTACGCGAGCGTCATCAATGAATGCTATCTGGCGAATGCGACGACAAAACTCCTTGCGCAACTGTCAGCGCTGCATCGCGAGCTCATGCAGCGAATCGATGCCGGTCTCGACGCCGGGTTCATCACGCACCTCTACGCTCCGCAGGATGATGACAGCATTCGTCCCGGCGAGCGGGTGTTCTACACGCGCCGCAACGCCATGTATATCGATACGGCCCGCCGGCTTATCGACGAACTCGTGCCGCGTGAGCTTCGCGCTTTCTTTATCGCGCCGCTGCTCTATGAAGCGTCGGTACACGTGAACACCTCCGGTGTCTTCAAGGGCTTTTACAAGAATCACGCCGGTGTGGGTCAGTTCGGAGGGGAGGGAAGGAACGCGCTCGCGCGGATCATGGCGGATGTGAGACTGCCGTTGCCCATCTTTTCGCGATATGAGACGGAGTACCATGTGTACCGGAGCGACGCGCGCGAGTTGTTGGAGCGTTTGCCCGACCTGGATTTTGCCTACCTCGATCCGCCGTACAATCAACATCCGTACGGCTCCAATTATTTCATGTTGAATTTGATAGCGAGCAACGAGGCTCCCCGTGATCTCTCCCCCGTCTCGGGCATCCCGGCAGACTGGAATCGCTCCGCTTACAACAAGGAGACCTCGGCGACTGAGGAGCTCTTCGGAACGATCGAGCAATGTCGCGCCTCTTTCCTGTTGCTCTCGTACAACTCCGAGGGGTTTGTGCGGCGCGGTGAGATGGAGAGATTCCTCGCCTCGCTCGGCAAGGTCTCCTGCGTGGAGATCCCCTACAACACCTACCGCGCCTCGCGCAATTTGCGCAACCGAGCTCTCCGAGTGCGCGAATTCTTTTTCCTCCTCGAACGAAAATGACACTCTTATGAACAAGATACTCATACCAACCAAATTGGATAAGGCGGCTGCGGCGTCGCTCACTGCAGCCGGTTATGAAGTGGTGCAGGATGAAACGACCCCGCTGGCGGAGCAGGTGCATGCCCATACGGATGCGGTAGGGCTCATTGTGCGCTCGGAGAAAGTGCCGGCGGAAATCATTGATGGTCTGCCGGTCCTCAAGTGCATCATCCGTGCCGGAGCCGGCTACGACAACATCGACTACGTGTATGCGCGCACAAAGGGGATCGATGTGATGAACACGCCGGGCGCGAATGCCAACGCCGTGGCGGAGGAAGTGGTGGCGATGATTTTGGCGGCATACCGCTACGTGGTTCCGGCAGATGTGACGACGCGCGCCGGAGAGTGGAACAAGAAGCAGTACATGGGGCACGAGCTGACGCGAAAAACCGTGGGTATTCTCGGACTGGGTAACATCGGGCGTATGCTCGTGAAGCGACTCGAGGGCTTCGAGTGCACGGTGCTCGGCTACGATCATTTCCTCTCCAAGCAGCGAGCTCTCAACATCGGCGCCACTCCCGCTGAACTTGATGAGATCTTTTCAACGGCGGACATCATTTCCATCCATGTGCCGGGCGGTCCCTCCACCAAAAACATGGTGGATGCGCGTTTGCTCGGACTCATGAAGGACGGGGCGATGCTGGTGAACTGCGCTCGCTACGGCGTGGTGGACGAGGATGCTCTGCGCGCCTTGAGGGAGAGCGGTAAAAAAATCATCTACTGCACGGATGTGCATCCGAAGGATGTGGCGGCGGCTCAACCCAGCGCAGATGTGGCGGACGTCATGCTCCCGCACTTGGGGGCTAATACGAAGGAGGCGAACAAAGCTGCGGCTCTGCGCGCCGCTGCAGAGATGCAGGCGTATTTTGCGGAGGGGGACACGAGTTGTGTGGTGAATGCCGAGATGCCTGCCGATCTGAACCCGGCACATTTGCGCATGGCGGCGCTGTTGGGACGACTCTGTTACCAGGCCGCAGGCTGCCGTCCTATCCGTCGTATCGAGTGTACCTTTTACAACAACCTGCGGAGTTTCCGCAAGTGGTTCACTCCATGGATCCTCAGCGGGGCGGTACCGGGCGCCGAGCAGGGGCTCATGCCTGCAGCGGCCGAGGCCTCACTGCGCGAGCACGGCATTGTTTTCAAGGCGAGGGAGCCGATGGACGACAAACTCTACGATGATTCGCTGACGCTCGATCTTTTCACCGAGCAGGCCGGCGAACAACGCAAGGCCAGTGTGCGAGGCATGGTGGTGGATGGTGTGCCTGTCGTATCGCGCATTGACGAGTTTGACCATCTCTACGCGGTGCTCACGGGGCATACGGTGGTACTGCGATATGAAGATCGTCCCGGCGTGATTGCCGCAATAGGACAATGCCTTTCGCGCTCCGGCATCAACATCGACAACATCATCGCCCCACTGGATCAGGTGAGCGGCGACGCCCTCGCTGTCATCAAAACGAACAAGGGAGTGAGTGAACAGCTTGTGCAGGAGATAGCCAAAGAGATAGACGCTAAGCTCGCCTTCTCGCTCTCGATGTGATCATCGAAACTCTTTCCATGCCTGTCCAAGACTCATACGCACTCATCCTCGCCGGCGGCAGTGGCACGCGCTTCTGGCCGCTCTCGAGATCGACTCGACCCAAGCAGCTGCTGGATCTCTTCGGCAGCGGCACAATGTTGCGTCAGGCCGTGCAGCGGGCTCTTTCCTTTCTGCCGGCAGACCATGTGCTCATCCTTACCAACCCCGCACAGCGTGAGGAAACACTCCGCCAGACAGAGGGACTTCTTGCGCCAGAGAATGTGGTGGCGGAACCTGTGCGAAGGGACACCGGACCGGCGATCGCGTTGGGGATAGGTCTGATAGCGGCGAGAAATCCCCAAGCGAGTATGCTCGTGATGCCGAGCGACGCCCTGATCGGGGATGATGCCGCCTTTGCCACACTTGCGCAGGACGCTCTGGCTCTTTCCTCACGGAAGGCGGCGCTCATCACGATTGGTGTCCACCCGTCATGGGCCTGTCCGAGCTACGGCTACGTGGAGCGCGGAGAGCAACTGCAGGATGCAGGGCTGGCGCATGCGTGCTACCGGGTCGTACGTTTCTGTGAGAAACCGGATGCCTCCACGGCGCAACGGTACCTCGAGGTCGGCAATTTTTGCTGGAATGCCGGTATCTTTGTGTGGAGCTTGCCGTACGTGAGGAAGCAGCTTGCTGCGCACGCCCCGCAGCTGGCAGCCTTTGCGGAGGCGGTGGTCCGACACGCCGCCGATTCGGATTTCATCGATCATGAGTTCCGAAAGCAGACGCCGATTTCTATCGATTACGCTCTCATGGAAAAAGCGGACGAGGTGCTGAACTTTGAGGCAACATTTGAATGGGACGATATAGGTTCCTGGATTTCTGTCGGTAAACGTCTTGCGCAGGATGGGGCGGACAATGCGTCCAATACTCCCCTTGCTGTCCGGGATGCCACGAGTAACATCGTGTACACCTCTCAGCACAAACAGGTGGCGCTCCTCGGGGTGAGCGACCTCATTGTCGTGGATACGCCGGATGCTCTCCTCGTTGCCCGCAAGCAGGATGCTGACCGTATCAAGCAAATCGTCGCTCAACTTCCACCGGAGCTCACTTAACCCATGAACCCGCATCCTGCACTCGGCATTGATTTTGGAAAGGCGCGCATCGGTATCGCCGCCACGGATGACTGCGGCATTCTTCCCCACCCGGTGGAGAGTATCCACACCGATCGCACGGATCCCGTAGCGCGCATCGCAGAGTTGGCGCGACAGTTACAGGTGCGCACCCTGGTACTGGGGCTGCCTCTGCGGTTGGATGGCACGGAGGGAAGCGCCTGCGAGCGGGTACGCGAGTTCGGACGGAAGTTGCACGCCGCCCTGCCGGAGCTTCCTCTTGTGTATGCCGATGAATTCCTGACGACAGCCACGGCGCAGGAGAAACTGCACGCCGCCGGTCGCAAGGCTCGTGACTTCAAGCCTGTCATCGACCAGGCGGCCGCTGTCGAGATTCTCAACGTTTGGATGGAGAATCAACCATGAAAGGTCTCTGTACGCTGATGGGCATCGCATCTGCCCTCTCCCTCGCTCAACCGGCAGAGTGGATTTCCCCTCACTCACTGGAGGCGGAGGAGTCTGCACCGGTGGCCCTTCTTCCTTTCCCGCGAGAGGTAAAGTGGATTTCCGGTGCTCTTCCCCTTGGCAAACGTGCGGATTGGAAAGGGGAAGGGGTAACGGATGGCATCCTTCGCACGGCATGGGAAGGTTTTCTGTCGGATCTCGAGGTGGGTGAGAGTGGGCAGAGCGTCATCTGCCGTCTGGTGAGAGATGCCGCAGCCGTACCTGAGGACGCACAAGCCGAGGGTTATGTCCTTCGCGTGGATACTCGGGGAGTGGAGATACGTGCCGGTTGCGAGGAAGGTCTCTACAACGGGCTGCAGACTCTGCGGCAGTTGGCTGCCGGACGTGAACGAGAACTCCCCTTCTGTGAGATAACGGATTGGCCGGCCTTCGCCGTGCGTGGCTTCCATCACGATTGCGGTCGCAATTTTCAGAGCATCGAGTCACTCAAGCGCCAGCTCGATCTCGCCTCACGTCTCAAGCTGAACTATTTCCACTGGCACCTCACGGACGAGCCGGCATGGCACGTGCAATGCAAGGCGTACCCTCAGCTCAACGATCCCGCTCACCGCACGCGGGATCTCCATGATACCTATACTTACGAACAAATCCGCGATCTCTTCCGCTTCGCTCGCGCTCGACACATCACGATCATCCCGGAGTTGGATATGCCGGGGCACAGCGACTATTTCGACCGCGCCTTCGGTTTCCCGATGCACAGCGAACAGGGCATGCGCGTGCTCGAGGAGATTATTGAAGAATTCTGCGCCGAGGTCCCGACAGAGCTGTGCCCCATCCTGCATTTTGGAGCCGACGAGGTGAACGTGCCGGACGCGAGGGGATTCGTGGAGCGTATCAGCCGGAAGATCGAGGCGCTCGGGAGAGTGCCGATGCAGTGGGAGGGACCGTGGGATCTGCCGTTGGGCAGCAGATGCATTGCCCAACGCTGGGTGCAGGGCCGGAATTCTCAGGACGCTGCCACCATCAAGAGTCCGACCATTGATTCATCCATCGGTTACAGCAATCTCTTTGAGCCCCCGTTGCTGGTTCGTCGTTGGTTCTTTATGCGTCCCTGCGGTGCAGAAAAAGGGGATGCGGAACACCTCGGCGCTATCTACTGCACATGGCCCGATATTCGCGTGGAGGACAAATCGCGTATTCCTCTGCACAATCCGATGTGGCCCGGGCTCTGTGCTATGGCCGAGCGCGCGTGGAACGGTGCCGCCGTGGAGGGAGCTCCCTATGCCATCTGTATCCCACCTGATAAGAATTCAACGGCTGAGAACAGGAATGAAGCGGCGCGCGCTTTCCGACTCTTTGAGAGGCGCATGATGGCTCTGCGCAAGGGGATGTTCCGCGATGAACATTTTCCGTATTGGCCGGAGGATGGAGGATTGTGGGAGGTGACGCAGCCGGTGCCGGATGCGCAGGCGGATGCAGTGCGCGAGGCGGTGTTGGCGGGGAAAATGCCCGGTAACACGCGATGTGTTTCCGGCTACAGTCTCTATTTTCACACGCGTGCCGCCACATGGAACCTCGGTATGTACCACGAGTCAAAACACGGAGTGCGCGTATGGGCTCGCACAAATATCCGCGTGGCAGAGGAGGGTGACTACCCCTTCATGATAGGCTTTGACGCGCCGACGCGCTCCAACCGTCAGTACACCGGGATACCGCACGCGGGCGAGTGGTCTCAGTGCGGCACGCGTATTTGGGTGAACGGAGAGGAATTGCGCAACCCGCGTCGTTACGACCGAGCCGGTGAGGACCGCGTCTCTCTCCCCACCTGGCATACGGCTGAAAACGAGAAGCCCATCCGGGACGATGACCTGTGGTGGGCTCAGCCGCCGACGTTCATTCACCTCCGCCAAGGAGAAAACGCCATCATCATCGAACAGCCCTACACGGACGACTTCCAATCATGGGAGATTAACTTCATCCCTTGCTCCGAACCTTAATCAGCTTTTGATTGTTTTGCATCTGTGTTTTCCCCACACAGCATTTTCCATTCCGTTCGACCGGCTATGCCAAAGAGAGGGTGGGAGTAAAGTCGCCGAAAGAGCAGGGCCGGGGAACAGAAACCGATGAGAAAACGGGCTCGCTGGGAGGGACGATCAAAATGCGGCAAGTCTGTTTCTTCGAAAGAGGGAAGGGGCTCGTTGCTGGACTCCGGGAGGGTGATGGCTTGCCCAAGACAGGCGGAACAGTGTCCACAGGGAGCCGGAAGCCCTTTTCCTGTGAGGTAACGTTCCATGGAATCATTGAGGCAGGCGTGGGAACAGAGGATGTCTTCTAAGCAACTCAGTTTTTCAAGGTCAAGTCGGAGCCTTTCTTCGTAGGCAGATCGCAGCCCGGCTGCTACCTCCCGGGCGTCTGCGTTCCCTTTTCCGGGGGCGATGCAGAGGGCTCTCTGCCGCAGTTGGAGACCCCATTCCCCGGAGGCCTCGCATTCGCGTAGTTGCTCCAAGGCTTGAGGGTAAGTGCAACGCCAGTCTGATGCAGCTTGGGCGACCTCTCCTTCGCGGTGCTCGAACAGCCACTCGAGACGCTTTTTCTCTTTGGCGCAACGCCCGTTCATGATGGTGCTCGCACTGAGAAGTGGGCGTGCCTTGTAGAACTTGTACCCTTGACATATGATGCGTACGGCTCGCATCCGACAGAGTGTGTCCAGCAGTCGTTGCGGAACATCTTCCGATACGTCGCACTGGGTGCTGAGTTCCCAGAAGGAGACGACGTCGGGCTCAGCAGGAAGCAGCATTCTCGCGCAGCGCAGGATGCCTTCGAAGTCCGGCTCAGCGGCGTAGAGGCGGTTGCGCGCAAGGGTGCGATCTCCTCCGCTCAGGTAGAGGAGAGAGGTGCAGGGTAGACCATCCCGCCCGGCGCGACCGCTCTCTTGCAGGTAGGATTCCGGAGATGAGGGAAGATTGACATGAACAACGGAGCGCACATCCGGTTTATCAATGCCCATGCCGAAGGCGATTGTGGCGACGAGAATCGAGCGGCGGTTGGCGAGGAAATCGTCCTGGATTTTCTCTCGTGCATCCTGAGAAAGCCCGGCGTGGTAGCAGAGTGCGTCCAATCCGGCGGCAGTGAGGGTCGCGGTGAGTTCTTCGGCGTTCTTGCGCGTACGTGTGTAGATGATAGCCGGCAGGTGCCGGTGGTCTTCCTCGCGGAGGAAAAGCAGGAGGTCAGCGAGGGGATCGGACGTGCAGCGTACGAGACGTTGGATGTTGCGCCGGTACGGGGAGATGGAAACAACGCGCCCGTCCGGGATGTGAAAAGCCCGCTGCAGATCGGCGCGCACACGCGGTGTGGCCGTCGCAGTGAAAGCGAGGGTGCACGCAAAAGGGTGCTGTCGTAACCAGGTAGGCAGTTTCAGATAATCCGGTCGGAAGGAATGTCCCCACTGCGAGAGACAGTGGGCTTCATCTACCACGAAAAGGGAGAGAACGACCGCTTGGCTACGCAGAGATTTCAGCAGTGCTTCGTTTTCCAGCGACTCAGGCGCCACGTAGAGCAGTTTCACCCCGCCGCCGGCTATTTCTGCCAGCAGTTTCCCCCTCTCGGTTGCCTCAAGGGAGGAATCGTAGCGATGCGCGATGATGCCCAGCCGTCGCAGATGATTTACCTGCTCGCGCATGAGGGCAAGCAGGGGCGAAACAACCACACTCATTCCTTCCCTCATGACAGCCGCCGCCTGGTAGCACAGGCTCTTCCCATGACCGGTCGGCAGGATGCCAAGTGCCGATTTCCCCTCCACGGCAAACCGGATGATTTTTTCCTGTCCGGGTCGCAGTGCTTCCTTTCCAAATATCCTCAGCACTCGCTGCGCCAGCGATTCCTCATCCTCCTCCTGTGATGCTTTTGCCATCCCGAGCATCATAGCATATCTCTCAACTTGATTCAAACGATATGTCCTCAAGAGGAAGACGCGGTGCAACGGAGAAGGAAAACACGATTTTTTTCAAAAAAAATAGAATTTGAGCTTGACGAAGTGGAAAAAGGGTAGTATATTGCGCGGCACCCCCTGCCAGAGGGGGCTCCGAAGAACCGGGTGCAGAGGAGGGAAAAGAGGGGAGGCGCTGCGGGAGGC